>JAPUGB010000099.1 GCA_027293165.1 Gammaproteobacteria bacterium | reverse complement strand
CATCCGGATCGATGATGACTTCGAGGAACGCCGGTCCAGGATACTTGATGCATTCCCCAATCAATTTCTTCAGCTTTGAATTCTTATCGAGACGCGCGGCAAATTCGAACCCGTCCGCTTCAGCCGCGCGGACGAAGTCTTTTCTGCGCAGCGATTTGTCACTGGCGGATAGGCGTCCCTTGTAATAGAGCTTCTGCCACTGTTTGACCATGCCGTCACCGTAGTTGTTCAGTACGATGACCTTGATCGGCAGCCCGTAGCTCGTCACGGTTTCGAGCTCGCCGATATTCATGCGAATACTGGCGTCGCCGTCCAGGTCGATGACGAGACGGTCCGGGCAGGCGAACTGCGCCCCGATGGCGGCGGGCAGGCCAAAGCCCATCGTGCCCATGCTGCCGGAGGTCAACCACAGGCGCGGATGCTTGAAATCAAAATACTGTGCAGCCCACATCTGATGCTGCCCGACGCCGGTCGTGATGATGGCCTCGCCCTTGGTGTAGCGATTGATTTCCTCGATGACCGCATGCGGCTGGATCAGATCGCTGTCACGGTCGAAGTTCAGCCGAAAATCCCGTTTCAGCGCGCCAACCTCGGCATGCCAGACACTGAAGTCGGGCGCAATCTTATGGCGTTTCCCGTACGCGGTGATCGCTTCGAGATCCCGGTCCAGGATGCCGACATGGTACCAGTCGGCGGTTTTAACTTTGCTGATCTCCGATGAGTCGACATCGAAGTGAGCGATGTATTTGGCATTAGGCGCAAATTTCTCGGGCACGCCGGCCACGCGATCGTCGAATCGGGCGCCCACCGCAATCAGGAAATCGCAATCCTCAACCGCATAATTCGCAAACGCAGTACCGTGCATGCCAAGCATGCGCAGGGACAAGGCTTCAGTCGTGTCATACGAGCCGATGCCCATCAGCGTCGTGACGACGGGGATCTGGAAATGATCGGCAAACGTCCGCAGGGCGTCCGCGGCGTTGCCATTGATCACGCCGCCTCCGGCATAGATCAGTGGGCGCCGTGCCTTTGTCAACAACGCGAAAAAAGCCTTGCAGGTGCTGTTATCCAGCACGTTGGCTTCAACAGCATGCATGCGCTGCCGATAGCCCGTGACCGGTAACAGCCCCGCACCTTTAAATTGCCCCGACCAGTTCTGTACGTCTTTCGGAACGTCGACGACGACCGGGCCCGGGCGACCAGTGCGGGCAATTTCGAACGCCGTGCGGACCGTATCCTCGAGACGTTCCGGGTCTGTTACCAGGAAAACATGCTTGGCGACGGCACCGAGCGTGGTCGTGACCGGCGCTTCCTGGAATGCATCGGTACCGATGGAGGTAGTCGGTACCTGTCCGGTAATGACCACGATCGGTGTCGAATCGGCCATACAATCCCGGACCGGGGTCACGGTGTTGGTCGCGCCCGGGCCGGACGTGACCATGACGACGCCGACTTTGCCGCTGGCCCGTGCGTAGCCGGCCGCCATAAAGCCCGCGCCTTGCTCGTTGGCGGGCACGATCAACGGCATAGGGGGATCGCCATTGGCGTCGCGGTGCTCATCGTTGAACCGGAACACGGCGTCGTAGGTAGGCAGAATCGCGCCGCCGCTGTAGCCGAAGATAGTCTCAACACCCTCGTCGACCAGCACCTGAACGATCATTTCCGCTCCGGACATCGGTTCTCCGGCCAACGGGTGCGGCTTGGACGCTAGTGCTTGTGGATTTGGATTCATTCCGGAACTTTCCTGGCTGCGGTGATCAATGGCTCTGAGTCCACCCACCGCCTGATTGTTTTTATGTCACGTCGCGCAGCGGTGACCGATGACCGCCTCAGAGTGTCGAACAAATGTATCTGCATTGCAATAGCGTACGTTCTGAGCCAACATTGCCAATTCGTTAAAACATAAAGACTTTTTCACCCGGTTGCTATCGTCATGAGACACATTGTTTCCATCCTGCTGCAGAATGAGGCTGGCGCTTTGTCGCAGGTGGCGGGCCTGTTTTCCACGCGGGGCTACAACATCGAGTCCCTCAGCGTTGCCCCGACCGAAGATCCCTTGTTGTCGCGCCTGACGCTCGTGACCATCGGCTCGGACCAGGTCATTCAACAGATCAATAAGCAGCTGTTCAAACTGATCGATGTCGTCAATATCGCCGATATGACGATGGGCGATCACATCGAGCGCGAGCTGATTCTGTTGAAGGTCAGCCTGCATGACGGCAACGACGGTGCCGTGCGTGATCTGATCAAGGCCGAGGGGGCTCGGGTCCTGGACGATACGCCGGCAAACTTCACGGTCGAGCTGACCGGCACCGGTGCTCGGGTCGACGATTTCATCGATCAGCTGCGTGGGCACGCCGACATTCTGGCCGTGGTTCGCAGCGGCCCGATGGCAATCTCGCGAGGGGAAACCGTCCTCAGCGCCACGCTCTGAAGGCGACCAGGAAGTTATCGGCATGAATCGGCAGGCCCAGCAGTCGCAACTCAGCGCTGGAAAACGAGTCGTCATCAAAATCGGCTCGTCGTTACTGGTGGATACGGCCGCCGGCACGCTGAACCGGCCCTGGCTGGAATCTCTGGCCGGCGAGGTCGTACGTCTTAAGCAGCGGGGCCAGCAGGTCTTGCTGGTTTCGTCCGGGGCGATCGCGCTGGGCCGCCGTTATTTAAACTTTGCAAGTGACCAGCGGCGATTGGAAGAACTTCAGGCCGCGGCCGCGGCCGGTCAAATTGTTCTGGCGCACGCATACCAGGACCTGCTTGACCGGCATAACATCAAGGTCGCGCAGGTATTGCTGACACCCGATGACACGGAGGACCGGCGTCGCTACCTGAACGCCCGCAGTACGCTTGAAACCTTGCTGGCGCTCGGCGTAGTCCCGGTCATCAATGAAAACGATACGGTGGCGACTCAGGAAATCCGCTACGGTGATAACGACCGTCTGGCCGCGCGCGTCAGCGAGATGATCAGCGCTGATTGTTTGGTCCTGTTGTCCGACGTCGATGGCCTGTATGAGTCTGACCCGGCAACAAACCCGGACGCGGTATTGATTCCGGAGGTTCATGAAATCACGCCGGAACTCGAGTCGATATGCGGAAGCAGCCGGACCGAGTACGGTTCCGGCGGCATGGCAACCAAGTTAGCCGCGGCACGCATCTGCATGTCCGCCGGCTGTGCCACGTTGATTGCCAGTGGCATTGAGCTCGCTCCACTGCTCGCCGTTGAGAATGGCGGGCCGTGCACCTGGTTTTTGCCGAACAAGACACCGCTGGCGGCCCGCAAACAGTGGATCGCCGGCACACTCGCAACGCGGGGCGCGCTGACCATCGATGCAGGCGCCGAGCGCGCGTTGAACGAGGGCAAAAGCCTGCTTCCGGTCGGTGTGGTGGCGGTTGATGGACGGTTTAGCCGTGGCGATGCGGTCAGCATCAAGGGCAGCAGCGGCTGCGAACTGGGGCGCGGCTTAGCGGCCTACGACAGCGACGATGCGCAGGTGATACGGGGTCAACGCAGTCAGGATATCGAGCGCCTACTGGGGTATCGTGGACGCGACGAAATGATTCATCGGGATAACCTGGTGCTGCTGGACAGTTAGACGACGATCAGAATATGAGTGCATCGAGCGAGCAGGCCGAACAGAACCTTCCGGAACTGATGCGTGAGCTCGGTGAACGGGCACGGCAGGCTGCCGCAGAACTCGCCCGCGCTACCCAGGTACAGAAAAACCGCGCACTTAATGCAGCCGCCCGGATTATTGTCGAGAACGAAGACAAAATCGTGGCCGCCAACGCCCGAGACATGTCGACGGCGCGAGACAAAGGGCTGTCGGCCGCGATGCTGGATCGGCTGCGACTGGACTCGGGTCGGATTCGGGACATGGCCGGCAGCATCATTGCGGTCGCCGAGTTGCCTGATCCGATCGGGCAGGTCATCGATGATTGGACCCGGCCAAATGGTTTGCGGATACAGCGGGTGCGGGTGCCGCTCGGCGTCATCGGGATCATTTACGAAAGTCGGCCAAATGTCACAGCCGATGCTGGCGCGTTGTGTCTCAAATCCGGCAATGCCGTAATTCTCCGCGGCGGTTCGGAAAGCTTTCAATCGAGCACGGCGATTCACGGTTGTCTGGTGCAAGGATTGACGGAGGGAGGCCTGCCCGAGGCGTCCATCCAGATGGTGCCAACCACCAGCCGTGATGCCGTCGGTTACCTTTTATCCGAAATGCAGCAGTACGTCGACGTGATCGTGCCCCGTGGCGGCAAGAACCTCATCGCGCGCGTTCAGGCTGACGCACGGGTGCCGGTTATCGGGCACCTCGAAGGGATTTGCCACGTCTACGTGCACCATTCAGCCGACCCTGACATGGCCCGCGATGTCGTCTTGAACGCGAAAATGCGCCGCACCGGCATTTGTGGCGCGACGGAAACGTTGTTAATCGATCGGGAAGCGCTCGACAGCCATTTGACTCCGATCGCGATGGCGCTGACTGAGGCCGGCTGCGAGCTGCGCGGTGACGCAGACGTTTGTGCGCACGATTCACGGGTGGCGCCGGCCGATGAGTCGGACTGGACGACTGAATACCTGGACGCAATCCTGTCAATCCGGGCCGTTGCCGGCATCGATGAGGCTATCGAGCACATCGCCCGCTATGGATCCGGGCACACCGAAGCGATCATTGCCGAGGATCAGCAGGCCGTGGAGCAGTTCTTCCATGACCTGGACAGCGCGATTCTGCTGCACAATGCGTCGACGCAATTCGCCGATGGCGGTGAATTCGGCATGGGTGCTGAAATTGGTATCGCCACCGGGCGGATTCATGCGCGCGGACCGGTGGGCGCCGAACAATTGACCAGTTACAAATACCTGGTTCACGGGGCCGGTCAGGTACGCCCGACCTAGACGGCGGGCCCAGCTGCCGGGGCAACAAGAACAATCAGGAGCTGCATGACAAAACGCACGCACAGTGCGGTGCTGGCGCCGGATGGCCAGACAGAACAATACCCAAACGCCAGTGGGTGTGCAGATGCGCTGGTTGAGTGAACGATCGCAGCGAGTAAACCAGCGGTACCAACGATGGAATTCAGAGACTATTACGAGGTTCTCGGTGTCGATCGCGATGCGACTGAAAACGACATCAGGAAAGCGTATCGTAAGCTTGCCCGCAAATATCATCCCGATGTCAGTGACGAGTCGGACGCCGAAGAAAAATTCAAGAAAGTCGGCGAAGCATATGAAGTATTGAAAGACCCGGAAAAACGTACGGCCTACAATCAGCTCGGAGAGAGCTGGAAGACCGGCCAGGACTTTCAGCCGCCGCCGGGTTGGGATGCCGGTTTCGAATTCAGCGGCGCTGATTTTTCCCGTGCCAATGAGGCCGGGTTCAGTGATTTTTTCGAGAACCTGTTTGGCAGGCACTACCAAGGAGGTGAGCGCGCAGGGCCAGCCGGGTTTCGCGGCCGCGGGGAGGATCATCACGCAAAAATCCTCGTCGATGTCGAGGACTCCTATGTTGGCGCATCGCGATCGATCTCGTTGCGTGTCCCGGAACTGACCCAGGATGGCCATTTGACCGCGCGTGAGCGAACCTTGAACGTTCGTATCCCGAAGGGCATACGGCCAGGCCAGAGCATCCGGCTGGGCGGCCAGGGCGGAGCGGGCATCGGCGGGGGAGAATCCGGTGACCTTTACCTCGAGGTCGAGTTCAAGCCGCACCGCCTGTACGAGATCGACGCCGCGGATATCCACATGCGCCTGCCGGTTGCCCCGTGGGAAGCGGCACTGGGCGCCACTGTCAAAGTGCCGACGCCGTCCGGCACCGTGGAACTCAAAGTTCCGGCCAACTCACGCAACGGCAGCAAGTTGCGACTGAAAGGACGGGGCCTGCCCGGCAAAATACCCGGAGATTTTTATGTGGACCTGCAGGTGGCTCTGCCACCGGCCAACAACAAAAAGGCCAAGGATTTCTATGCGGAGATGGCCAGGGAACTGGAGTTTGATCCCCGCGCGAACCTGGGAGGGGTGTAACCATGACTATGGGAAAAAATTCGGCGCTGTCTGGCGAAACGCTCGGCGAGGAGGAGGAGATTTCACTGGACCAACTATGCCAGGCCTGTGCGCAACAGACGGAGATAGTTGTCGCGATGGTTGAGGAAGGCATTTTGAAACCGCTTGCCGCCGACGCCACGCACTGGCGTTTTACTGCGACAAGCATTCGCCGCGTTCGCACCGCCGTGCGCCTGCAGCGAGACCTTGAAATCAATCTCGCCGGCGCGGCATTGGCACTTCAGCTGATGGACCGAATAGAACGACTGCGAACGAAGTTACGCAGGCTCGAACGTCGGGACCACCCCGGATTCTAGCCCGCCGGTACTGCCAAAGCCCAAGCAAACGGATTTAAAGCATCGCGGTGGACATTGATGTCGCGTACCTACATGTTCGCGATCAGATTGTCTGCGAACTCGCTGGTCTTGACCTGAGTCGCGCCGTCCATCATGCGGGCGAAGTCATAGGTCACGGTCTTTTGGCCGATGGTTTTATCCATCGCTCTGATGATTGTATCGGCGGCTTTTGTCCACCCGAGGTAACGTAGCATCATTTCGCCGGACAAAATCAGCGACCCCGGGTTGACCTTGTCCTGATCGGCATATTTTGGTGCGGTGCCGTGCGTGGCTTCAAAGATTGCGTGCCCGGTCACGTGATTAATGTTGGCGCCAGGCGCAATGCCGATGCCGCCGACCTGCGCCGCCAGCGCGTCGGACAGAAAGTCGCCGTTTAGGTTCATCGTCGCGATGACGTCGAACTCGCGCGGCCGCGTCAGCACCTGCTGCAGCGTGATGTCTGCAATAGCGTCCTTGACCAGAATTTTACCGGCTGCAAGCGCCTTATCCTGTTCGGCATTGGCCGCATCCTCGCCATGGGATTCCTTGGTGCGTTCCCACTGGTCCCAGGTGTAAACCCAGTCAGCAAATTCACGTTCGGCAAGCGCGTAGCCCCAATCTCGGAATGCACCCTCGGTAAACTTCATGATGTTGCCCTTGTGCACGAAAGTTACGCTGCCGCGGTTGTTGTCAATCGCGTACCGAATCGCAGAACGTACTAACCGATCAGTTCCCTCCCTGGAAATGGGTTTCAAGCCGATGCCCGACGTCTCCGGGAACCTGATCTTGGCGTAGAATTCCGGAAACGCTTTCTGAAACTGCTCCAGGAATTTACGGCAGTCGTCGGAACCCTGCTCGAACTCGATGCCGGCATAGATGTCTTCGGTATTTTCGCGAAATATCACCATGTTCACGGCGCCGGGATTGCGCACGGGTGAGGGCACACCCTCGAACCAGCGTATTGGCCGCTGGCATACATACAGATCCAGGATCTGCCGGAGCGCGACGTTCAGCGAGCGGATGCCGCCGCCGATGGGGGTCGTCAACGGTCCCTTGATCGATACGAGATATTCGCGGCAGGCGTCGACGCTTGCGTCCGGCAGCCAGGTGCCGTAGTTGTCAAATGCTTTCTGGCCAGCGAACACCTCGAGCCAGGCGATCCGTTTTTTGCCGCCATAGGCCTTGTCAACCGCGGCGTCGAATACGCGCACAGACGCTCGCCAGATATCCGGACCGATTCCGTCGCCTTCGATGAATGGAATGATCGGCTGGTCGGGCACCTTCAGTGTGCCGTTGTCGATCGAGATTCGGGCTCCCCCTTTCGGTGGGGTGAAAGTCGGTTCAGACATGCTCCACATTCTCCTTCGGGCCTGGGGTTTTGCGCTGCAGCAAGCGCTGATCGTGCCGGCGGGGCGTTAAAGGGCGGCTATTATCGTGACTTTGGCAGCCGCGAACAACAAGCAGAGCGGTTGAGATCTATATCGGGGCCGTCAGACGGAAAGGAATTCGTCTGAACGCCGGGTATTGGCCAGGACCGGGCGTTTGCTCGAATTGACAAGATTTAGTCGATTGATCCTGTAAATCGCAGCAGCATCCGAGATGTCCGTCACGGACAGATTTGGCGAAACGCATCAGAATTGCCGGAGTATGAGGATCTGAAGGTCACGTCCCTTGCTTGAACTTACCATTTCTATCGTCTTGCTGAGCAGTGCCGCCGTTGCCTTCTTTTTCTATATACGGCGTCCGGCCCCTCCCAAAAACAAGGTTGCCACGCATTTGCCGTTCAGCGCTGTCGAGATTTCTCTCGGCGTGGGCAGCTGTGATGCGGCCAAGGAACTGGTCGATCAGAAGCTTCTCGCCAAGGATGCCCCCGCGTTTCCGTTGAAGGGATGCACGCAGCAGTGCAACTGCGCCTGGATGAAATATCGAGATCGCAGACAGCTCAACCGCCGGCGAGCCGATGACGGGCTAGGTGAGCCTGTCGTGTTCGCAGACACAGACCATCGCGCCAGCGACGAAGATCGTCGCTCCTGATCTAAGCTGGTAGGGCACCCAATTCTTCTTGCACCCTAATGGGTGCGGTAGCCGAGCTGGACGTACACTTCGCGCTCCCGGCCGGGGAAATACCGGTGGTTTCCGAAAGCGAAATCTGCGCGATCGGCATACAGCTCGTCGGTCAGGTTATTGACGCGCACGCCCAGCCACCAGCTCGGCGTCGGAGTGAAGATGACCCGCAGGTTCCACAGGTCATGGCCTTGATACTTAACGGTGTTGGCAGCATCGAGAAAATACGGGTCCATGTGCACCCATTCCAATTCCGCCAAAACGAAGCGTTGTTCATAGCCGACTCGGGCGCTGACCAGGATCTGCGGCGCTGTATCGACGTCGTTGCCCGAGATTATCGTTTCTCTGAGCGCGGCGTCGCGGTCAAACTCATAGGTGTGGCGTGCATAACTGCCGACCGCGCCAAAATAAACGGGGTCCCACGGCCGCCACTTCAGCTGCGCCTCGACGCCGTAGTGATCGCTCTTGCCGTCGCTGACATTGAATCCGTTGGAGTCTCGCAGGATGTAGTCCTGCTTCTGCATCCCGAATCCTACAGCCTCCAGCTGGAGTTTCGGCGATGAATACCGGTAGCCGATTTCCAGCGAGTCGATTGTCTCCGAATCGATATCGGCGACGCTCTGGTTTCTCTGGAGTCGATATAGCTCCGTCGCCTGAGGTGGCCGGAAGCCACGGACCAGGTTAGTGAAAACTGTTGACGATTCGTTGATCCGATAGAGCAGGCCGATGTTGGGCGCCGCATTGAAAAAGTCGTCGGACCCGCTCTCGGGCCGGTTATACAGGCAGCCGGGAGCGCCGCAGCCGGTACCGTCCTCGCGTGTGCTGCCGGCGATCATGTTGTTTTCGTAGTCGAAGTACAGATATTCGAGCCGCAGGCCGAGCTGCAACTCCCACGACTCTGCAAATGGCAGGTCGAGTTGTGCATAGGGTGCGACGACGAGGCCCAGCACCTCGTAATCATAGTGTTTTCCGGTCGGTCGGGTGGGTCCGAAGTTTGACGTGACGTCCGGATCTTCCTGCGTTTCCTTCAAAAATGAATCGGCCAGTTCCAGATCGATGCCCGCGGTCAACGTCGCGTCGTTCCACATGGGACGCCGTGCGGTGACCATCGTGCCGATACTGGTCTGACTGTTTTCCTCCAACGATTTGTCCGGTACGAAATGCATCCGAAACTCCATGTCCGAATACCGCAGGAATGCCTTGTAGTCCGTCGTCCAGTCACCGAGCTTGGCGTCGGGTAACCACTGTGTGTGAAAGCGCGCGCTGCTGGCTTTGCGAAAAGCTTCCGGGTTGAGGTTCTGCGTGCGCAGGACCGGATCTTTGTACGCATTTTCGCCCTGGATAAAACCGGCGGTCTCCTGATCGAGCCAGGAACCGCTGAAGCCGACGTTGAAATCGCCCCAGTCGTAGCGGCGACTGCCGCGCACAAATCCCTTGATCTGGTCATAGCCGGAATCGTCGCGGAATCCGTCATCGGTGTTGGCCATGAGTCCCAGCGACACGCCTTTTTCCGCAGCGCCACTGTCCCAGGCAAATTTTCCGCGCCAGTAGTCATTCGGACCGCCCTCAAGGCTGGTGCTGATTCCCGGTGCGGAGCCGGGTTCCGGCATCAGTACATTGAAGGCACCGTGCAAACCGTTGCCGCCATACATGGCATTCGTCGGGCCGCGGACAACCTCTATGGTTTGCGCTTGTTCCACGTCGAGTTCGAATAACTGGTTGACGTTGCAGAATCCAGCAGGTCGTGTCGGGATGCCGTCCTCGAGGATCAGAAAGGCGCCGCAGGATCCGGGGCCAGTCAGCACCGGCGAACGAATCGCCGTCAGGTGTTCCTGGCCGCTACCGCGGCTGACCCAAACCGCCGGCAGCTTAACAGCGATTTCGTAGGGGTGTACGGCGTTGGTGATTCGCAGTTGTTCTTCATCGACGCGCGCGATGTTTCCGACCAGGTCCAGGGCTTGCTGCGGACCACGGTTGGCTGTGACGACAATTTCCTCACTTAATGGTTTCGTCCCGGTGTCTTGGGCAGCACCGAGGAGCGGCGTGACCGTAACTGCAATCGCAAACAGACCACGGCGGGTGTTGCAGCGTCGACCCGGCGTCACTCGTGCGCCACCGGTGCAAAAATTAACGTTGGCCGGTCGGCATCACGAGAGTACAGGTGCCGTTCGCGCATATCCGCCAATGCGTGGTCGCGCTCCTCGGCGGTTTCATACCAGTGATACTTTTCCCATTCCGGGTCGATCAGGCGCAGGAAAGGATCAGTGGGCTCGATAGTCACTCGAATCCCATAGCGCCGCTCAGTGTCGTCCAGCGGGTCAATCAGGTTATGCGGGGCGGAGATGTCCATATTCGTTATTGCTGATCGTACTCAGGCATTGATGAAACAATTTTCCGGTGAACCCTGGTGCAGCGACGCAAGTATAAGGTGCCTCAGTCTGCTTGGACATTTGCAACGGGCAGGCGCGCATACTGCGCACAGCCGGTCAGCGGCCGTTCCGGGTGTCAGCTTCGAGTTTAAGATGTTGTTTATACTGGTTTTTTTGTCGGCCTTGGTCGCGACCATCAGTGGTTCAGTCACGAAGCGGTGCTGGCGACGCCA
>JAPUGB010000098.1 GCA_027293165.1 Gammaproteobacteria bacterium | reverse complement strand
CAGCTTCCGGAGGATCGTCGACAGGCTGAATGCAGGAACTTCGATCGCATCATCGACGGTTTCCTCCTCCGCAATCAGCGTATACATGACATCGGATTTAGTGCCGTCCCTTTTCAGGCGCGGGTAAAACGTCAGGCTGCCGTCGGTGGCGGTGACTGCCCAGGGATGAAATTCGAATCGCTGCGGCAGATCCATTCCTTTAAGCATATCGATAGAGGAGGGGGTTGGATCGAACGCATGCACCTCAACGCCGTATTTCTCAATCACGGACAGATCAAATTCGATGTCATCACCGACGCCGAGCGAATAAACGATGCTGTTGGCATCGAGACTCTCCGGCGTGAACCACCAGCCGCCATCCTTGATTACAGGCACCTCGATGTCGTTCCTGAGCCGAAGCTCTTTGCCGATTAATCGTTTCAGGAAACGCTTCTTTTTCTGGTAGCCGGGCGTTTTCTCAAGACGTTTCCAGGCGGCGATGGCCATGGCGATTCCTCTCTGGCTGTGCGGCTACTTTACGCTTTCGACGCCACAGCCGGTAGCCAAGCAATGCTGCCAGCAGTGCTGCATATATTGCCGGTTCGCTCGCGTCCAGTTTGACCTGCCACCAGTAGTGCCAGACGCCGAGGATTCCGGCGATATAAATGCCGTAGTGCAGTTGCTGCCAGCGCCGCCCCATGCGCCGTCGTATTGCAGTGGTAGACGTCGCTGCCATCGCGATCAGAATCAGAAATGCAGTAAACCCGATCGTGATAAATGGACGCTCGAAAATGTCTTCACTGATCGCCGACAGCAATAGTTCCTGGTCGAGGACAAGCCAGGTAAGGAAATGCATCAGAACATAGAAGAAAGCGAACAGGCCAAGCATGCGGCGAAAACGGACGAGCCAGTTCCAGCCGCTAATCTGCCGTAATGGCGTCACGGCTAGCGTGATCAGGATAAATCTCAATGCCCAGTTGCCGAAGCGATCCTGAATCTCTTCAATCGGATTGGCGCCGAGCGTCCCTGTTATGGCGAAAGTGTCGCCCACGACAAGGGCCGCAGGAATCAGGCAGGCGACAAAGACCAGCGGCTTCCACAGGAAGCGGATTTGCCGAATGACATTCATTACCGGTCAGAAGTTTCTTCTGAGATCCAGTCCGTCATACAGATGGGCGACTTGCTCGCCATAACCATTGAACATGATTGTCGGTTGTTTCTTCGCGCCGAAAATGCTCTGCAGGCCGCCGCCAGTCGCCGCACCGATGCGTCGTTCCCGTGCCTGGCTCCAGCGCGGATGGTCAACGTTGGGATTGACGTTCGCGTAAAACCCGTACTCGTGCGGCGCCGCAATTTCCCAGCTGGTCCTCGGCCGTGTCTCTGAGAAATCGATGCTGACAATGCCCTTGATGCTTTTGAAACCATACTTCCAGGGCACGATCAGGCGTATCGGCGCACCGTTCTGGTTCGGCAATACTTCACCGTACAGACCAACAGCAAGTATCGGGAGCGGGTTGGCCGCCTCGGCAATAGTCAGTGCTTCGATATATGGCCACCGCAGTACCCGCGAGCGTTGCCCCGGCATTCTTGCCCGGTCATTCAAGGTGCGAAAGACGACGTACTTGGCAGCGGACTGCGGCGCGAATTGTTTTACGACATCAGCCAAAGGGATGCCTACCCAAGGAATGACCATGGACCAGGCCTCTACGCAACGCAGTCGATAAATGCGCTCTTGCAGAACGTGCGGTTTGACGATGTCCTCAAGATTGAACGTGCCCGTTTTGTCCGCGTGGCCCGAAACCGTAATCGACCAGGGGCGCGGTTCGAATTCCTGCGAGTTGCGAAAAGGATCGTCCTTGTTCGTGCCAAATTCGTAGTAGTTGTTGTAGGTCGTAATATCGGTGTAGCTGTTCGGTGCTTCGCTGGTACTGAACTCACTGGTCTCGACACCAGTCAGTCTGGCACGTTTTTCCTCCGGAATGATGGCGCCGGCCGCCGTGCCGGCGATCAGCGAACTACCAGCTAGCGCCGTACTCTGGATAAATTTGCGGCGGCTGAGGTAATTCTCCCGGCTCGTGATCTCGGACGGACGAATATCTGCGGGTTTTCGAATCAGCAAGGTTCTCTCCGGTAGTTTGGACTCAGTTTAACAGACCGGGGCGCCGCTTCGAATATTGCAGCGCCCGCCTGACTGGTCGTAATGATCGGATATTACTCGTAAAATCGCTGCTGCGAAGCGCAGCAGATGGCAGTTTTTCAAGGAATATAAGGATGCAGAAAACTGAAACAGTGTGGGCCTGCCTGGCCACGATTCTCCTTGCCCTGGGGGTGCCCGACAACGCTGAGGCCGCCAAGACAGACGTAGTCGTGCTGATCAACGGTGATGCGGTGACCGGCGAGATCAAATCGCTCGATTTTGGTGCGCTGCGCTATAGCACCGACTCCATGGGAACGGTCAGCATAGAGTGGGAAGAGGTCGTATCGCTGCAAAGTGATCAGTCGTTGCAGGTCGAGGTTGCGTCAGGCACCCGCTACTTTGGGGGGCTTTTTGCAACCGGCGCTGATGGAAGGGTCGGTGTTGGGCGGGGTGAAAATATTCAGGAGATCGATATGTCACAAATCGTTCGCATCACGCCGATCGAGACCGACGAAAAAATCTGGCAGCGATTCGAGGGTTCAGTCAAATTCGGCTTTAACTCCGACAAGGCAAGTCAGGTCACCATCGGTAATCTGAGTGCGAATGTACGCTATCGTGCCCGTACCTATCTACTGGGTTTCGACCTTGTCTCATCGATTACCGACCAACCGGGTGCCGAAACCACACAAAACCAGAGTCTCAAACTCAATTATCAACGGTTTCGCGACAGTCGCTGGTTCACCGACTGGTTCACGAGCGTCGAGAGAAACG
>JAPUGB010000097.1 GCA_027293165.1 Gammaproteobacteria bacterium | reverse complement strand
CAGTTTCACGAGCTCGCTCACCCAAAATCTTTTCGCGCTGGATTTGTTTCGCAACTTCGAACGGAGAGCCGTTGATCGTAACGATCAGGCGCGCTCCGTCCCGCGCTGCCTCGGCGCAAGCTTTGCCCTCCCACACATCCTCGCAAACTGTGATGCCGACAGGCACCGCATTTATATCGGCGACCAGGGTTTCGTGGCCAGGAGAAAAATAGCGCGCTTCGTCGAAAACGCTGTAATTTGGCAGCTCCCACTTGCGGTAGTTGCCCTGCATGGCGCCGTCGGCTAACAAGGCCGCCGCGTTGAAGATCTGATCGCGGTCGTACTCGGGATAGCCGATCAGCGCCGCAATCCCTGTTGCATGGTGCTGCAGATCCTCCAGCGCGCTGGCCACGCGCTGGCGCAGCCCCGCGTGAAACAGCAGATCTTCCGGCGGGTAACCGCACAGCGCCAACTCCTGGAAAACCACGAGCTGCGCTCGATGCTGATCGCGCGCCTCGCGGATGGCTTGCGCGATTCGCTCCGCGTTGCCCGGGACGTCCCCGACAATGAGGTTTAGCTGTGCCAGTGCGATTCGTATGGTATTGGCCATGCAGACCACCGGGGGACAGGCAGATTAATAACGGTTCCAAATAGGCTCGTGAAGTATCGCAGGCGGCACTAAGCCTTTAGCTGAGCGAGCATCGCGCTTCCAAGCTCAGCCGGTGAATGCACGGTCGTCACCCCGGCGGCTTCCAACGCCGCAAACTTCGTTGCTGCGCTGCCTTCGCCGCCCGAGATAATGGCGCCGGCATGCCCCATACGTTTTCCAGGCGGGGCCGTGACACCAGCGACGTAAGCCACCACGGGTTTCGTCACGCGCTCCTTTATATAGCGCGCCGCCGCCTCTTCATCGGTTCCACCAATCTCGCCGACCATGATGATGCCCTCGGTGGCGTCATCACGCTCGAATAACTCCAGGCAGTCGATGAAGCCCATTCCACGTACCGGATCACCGCCTATACCGACGCTGGTCGTCTGCCCGAGACCGTTGTTGGTGGTTTGGAACACCGCCTCATAGGTTAGAGTGCCGGACCGCGAAATAATCCCGACCCGACCCGGTTGATGAATGAATCCCGGCATGATGCCGATCTTGCTTTCACCAGGGGTGATTACGCCAGGACAATTCGGCCCGATTAGCCGGCAATCGTAATCCTTAAGGGCGGCTTTGACCCGCACCATGTCCAATACCGGAATGCCCTCGGTGATGCAAACCACCAACTCGACCCCGGCATCGGCAGCCTCCAGGATCGCGTCTGCAGCGAACGGCGCCGGCACGTATATCATGCTCACAGTGGCGCCAGTTGCGCGGACCGCATCATGCGTAGAGGCATAGACCGGCAGGCCAAGGCATTTTTCACCGCCGCGACCGGGCGTCACCCCGGCAACCAGCCGGGTGCCGTATTCAAGACACTGCTTGGCATGAAACGAGCCCTGTCGCCCGGTCAGCCCCTGCACAACCACTGCGGTTTCTTTATTGACAAGAATGCTCACGACGCCCGTCCTGACCGCGTCACGCTGCCGCCACGGCTTTGTCGGCGGCATCGGTCAAATCCTCGGCAGTCACGATGTCGAGACCACTTTTCGCCAACAGCGCCCTGCCCTGTTCGACGTTCGTGCCTTCCAGGCGCACGATGACCGGCACCGACACTTTTACGTCGCGTATCGCCGAAACAATGCCCTCCGCGATCAGGTCGCAACGGACGATGCCACCGAATATATTCACGAGGATCGCGCCGATCTGGCGGTTGGAAAGAAGCAGCTTGAAAGCTTCGGCAACCCGTTCCGGTGTCGCACCGCCGCCAACATCCAGAAAGTTTGCCGGTTCGCCACCGCGAAGTTTAATCAGGTCCATGGTCGCCATCGCCAGGCCGGCACCATTGACCATGCATGCGATGTTTCCGTCCAGCGACACGTAGCTCAGATCGTGTTCACTAGCGGAGCGCTCCATATCGTCTTCCTGGGTGGGATCGCGCATGGCCACGAGTCCCGGCTGACGAAATAGCGCGTTGTCATCGATGTTTACTTTCGCGTCCAAGGCCAAAATCTGGCCCGACTTGCTGACGATCAGCGGATTGATCTCCACCAGACCTGCGTCGCACTCGCAGAACAATGCGTACAGTTTGGCGGTCAGGGCAACGAATTGCCGTCGTTGCTCCTTGTCCAGACTGAGCGCCGCGGCAAGAATGCGCGATTGGTATGCCTGCAGACCCGCCGCGGGGTTTACGCTGACCGTAAAGATCTTCTCGGGCGTCGTCGCCGCAACTTCCTCGATGTCCATGCCGCCTGCAGCCGATGCGACGAAGGTCACGCGCTCGTGGGCACGGTCTACCAGCAGGCTGAGATACAGTTCCTTTTCGATCTCGCTGCCCGCTTCTACGTATACCTGGTTGACAGGTAGCCCCGCGCTGCCGGTCTGTTTCGTCACCAGCCGAACCCCGAGCATCCCGGCAGCCGCAGCCTGCACTTCGTCCAGGCTGTGTGCCAGCTTCACGCCACCGCCCTTGCCGCGGCCACCAGCGTGGATCTGCGCCTTGACGATCCACACCGAGCCGCCCAACCGATCGGCTGCCTGCCGGGCCGCCCGGGGCGATTCGGCGACCTCCCCGGACGGCACCGGGATGCCGAAGCGGGCAAACAGCTGCTTGGCCTGATACTCGTGCAGATTCATGGGTGGTACTGTCCTTATTCGTATCCCGAGATCCGACCCGTGGATCGAAGGCCGCTATTGTCCGTGAAAGCCCTCCGCAGATAAACCGTCTACTGCGTCAAATGTTCCACCAAAAGGTGTTGCTACAATAGCGCCGCGATTCTTCACCGCGGCATTGATGCGGGCCATGGCAACTGCGGAAAAAACCCTCCCATACCGACCCCTGGCGGCGCCTGTGGACGCCAGGGTCTCGGAAACTGACATCAACCGGCGGGTCCTGATCATGGTCGGCGGGTTTCGATTGCTGCTCGCGCTGGCTCTGCTGTCGGTAGCGTTGCTGCCCATAAGTCCCCCGATACTCGGTGCCCGCTACCCTGAAGTGTATATGGGTGTCGCTTATGCCTACCTCGTCACCGCGATCTTTATCGCGGTACTGATCCGGCGAGGCTGGGCGTCCCGGTCGGTGGCCGCGATCCAGCTGGCGGTCGATATCACCGCCATAACCCTGGCCGTGCATACGAGTGGCGGTATCGGCAACGGCTCGGCCGCACTGCTGGTCATGTTCGTTGCCGTCAGTGGCCTGAGTCTGCCCGGGAAAGGCCCCTACTTTGCGGCAGCACTGGCAGCGCTGGCGTTGCTGCTGGAACAAAGCCTGTCATTCCTTCAGGGCGTCACCCACGCGGCAGACTTTCTGCCGGCTGGCGTGTTGGGTGCAATCATGCTGGTACTGGCGCTGGCGACCCAACCGCTGATGCGCCGTATCGAAGAAACGGAGGCACTCGCGCGCCAGCGTGGTATCGACCTGGAAAACCTCGCGCAGCTGAACGACTACGTGCTACAAAACCTTCGTGAAAGTATTGTCGTAGTCGACCCGGAGAAGCGCATCCGGTTGATCAACCAGTCCGCAGCCGACCAGCTGGGTGCGCCGGACCGCAGGCCCGGCGCGCAACTTGAAGAAATTTCACCAGCCCTGACGCAGGTGCTGGACGACTGGCGTCACAACGGGCCGGATGCGCGCCTGGACGTACCCAGTTTTCTGGCTGCGGACGGTTCTACCGTTATCAATGCTCACATCGCGCCGCTGGGATCGCTGGCCGACGGCTCGGTGTTGATTTTTCTGGAGGACGCGAGCCTGCTTGCCGAGAAAGTGCAACAATCCAAGCTGGCAGCGCTGGGCCGTCTCAGCGCCAGCATCGCGCACGAGATTCGCAATCCCCTCGGGGCCCTGAGTCATGCCGGACAACTGCTGGCTGAATCTCCGGGCATCGGCACTCAGGAACAGCGCTTCCTGGACATCATCGATACCAACTCCAAACGCGTCAGCGATATTGTCGAAAACGTGCTGCAATTGTCCCGCCGCGAACCGGTGCATGCTGAAACCTTGTACCTTGGGCAATGGACGGCGAACTTTGTCAGCGAGTTCGTATCGACATTGGAATTGTTCGAGGGGCAGTTGTCGGTTGCGGAAGGCGCGGACGGTATCAGGGTCAGAATGGATCCCGGACATTTGCATCAGGTGGCCTGGAACCTTTGCGAGAACGCATTGAAATACGCGAGTGAAGCGGCCGGCGGCATTGCGGTGGAGATGCGCTATGGACGGCTACCGCAGAGCCACCGCCCTTACCTCGAGATTCTGGACCACGGGGCGGGAATTCCCGAAGAATTGCAGGACACTCTGTTTGAACCTTTTGCCACCGGGCGTAACGGCGGCCATGGCCTGGGGCTTTTTATCTGCCGCGAGCTGTGCGAAAGCAACGGCGCCACGCTGCGCTATGAGCCAGGTGAAACACACGGCAGCGTTTTTCGAATCGTATTTGCGGACCCGAACCGTTGGGAAGTTGACCGATGACTAAACCCCTTGCTCTGGTGGTGGACGATGAACCGGACATTTGCGAGCTGCTCGCCATCACGCTGGAGCGTATGGATATCGACACCGATACCTGTGGCAATGTGGCAACGGCCAAGCAACGGCTCGCCAGCCGCGATTATCAGCTGTGCCTGACGGATATGCGGCTGCCGGATGCGGACGGTCTGGAGCTGGTGGAGTGGATGCAAAGCAGCGGCCTGCGGACGCCGGTCGCCGTCATCACGGCCCACGGCAATGTCGAATCAGCCGTGCGGGCATTGAAATCGGGCGCGTTCGATTTCATTTCCAAACCCGTGGACCTCAGCGACCTGCGAAAACTGGTCGCCAACGCCATGCGCCTGGGCCTGGCGGGGGCCGGCAAAGCGCGGTTGCTCGGTGATTCCACGGCCATAGCGAATGTACGCAACGTCATTGCGAAGGTCGCGCGCAGCCAGGCTCCGGTGCATATCACCGGCGAATCGGGCACCGGCAAGGAACTGGTAGCGCGCATGATTCACGAGCAGGGGGCCCGCAGTACCGGACCGTTCGTGCCGGTGAATTGCGGTGCGATACCGTCGGAGTTAATGGAGAGCGAATTTTTCGGGCACCGCAAGGGATCGTTTACCGGGGCTGTCAGCGACAAACAGGGCCTGTTTCATAGCGCCGAAGGCGGTACGCTGTTCCTCGACGAAATCGCCGACCTGCCACTGCCGATGCAGGTCAAACTGTTACGGGTGATCCAGGAAAAAGCGATGCGGCCAATCGGCCAGCCGGATGAAATCCCGGTCGACGTGCGCATTCTCAGCGCGACCCACAAGGATCTGGGCCAGCTGGTTGCGCAAGGAGAGTTTCGCGAAGATCTGTTCTACCGGGTCAACGTCATCGAACTCAATGTCCCGCCCCTGCGCGAACGGGGTGACGACGTCTTCGTCCTGAGTAAACACATACTGGAGCGGCTGGCAACGGCGATGCAAGTGCCGGTACCGAGCCTCGATGCACCCGCAGGAGACATACTGGGTGCATACGAGTTTCCGGGCAATGTCCGGGAGCTGGAAAACGTCCTTGAGCGCGCCGTCACGCTGTGCGATGGAAGCACGA
>JAPUGB010000096.1 GCA_027293165.1 Gammaproteobacteria bacterium | reverse complement strand
CGAGTCTGCGGGCGTCGTGCCTACATCCTCTTGAGCGGTTATCAAACCTTTAGGAGGTATCATGGGCAGGAAACTTTACGTCGGTAATTTACCGTACTCAGTAACCCAGCAAACTCTCGAGGAGACTTTTAGCAAGTGCGGCACAGTCGACTCGGTTAACGTGATCACGGATCGTGACACGGGGCAGAGCAAGGGTTTTGGCTTCATCGAAATGTCGAACGATAGCGAAGCGCAGAAGGCTATCCAGGAACTCAACGGCACCAGCCTCGACGGCCGCGAAATTAAGGTTAATGAAGCCAAACCGAAGGCTCCGCGGAGAGACCGCGGCGGCGGCGGTGGCGGCTACGGTCGCGACAATCGCTGGTAGCAGCCTTCGTGTTGGCATCCGTTAAAGGATATTTGACCCGGCCTCGCGCCGGGTTTTTTTATAGGGGTTGAGCCGAGGTTTCGGCGAGCGGAGAAAAACCGCCGCCTGACAATCACCAGCACACCGAAAACCTCGGTTTGACCCCTATTATCACCACCAGTCGAACAGCCAAGCGGACGATCAACCCCGCACTGGTTGACTCGTGGCAAATAGATGATCCCCTCGACAATCGGCAGAAGACAACAGCAAAGGGCAGGACCGAACCATGGACGTCGATATCATCCTGAATGAATTTGATTCCCCGCGTGCCATCGCTGAACAGGCCGCGCTGGCCGAAAGCTATGGCTTTAGGGCGGTGTGGTCAGCCAGCTATGCGACCGGACGCGACAGTTTCCTAAGCCTGGCAGAGGCGGCCAAGTCAACCAGCAAAATCCTGCTTGGGCCACTGGCCGTAAGCCCGATGGAGTTGCATCCACTCAAAATCATCCAGCAACTATTGACCTTAAATGAGCTCAGCGATGGCCGGGCCATCATCACGGTGGGCGCCGGCGGTGGGGTGCTGCAGGGCATGGACATCAAGCGCAAACAAATGGTCGAGTCGGTGCGGGAATGCGTGGAAATCATGCGCGCCGCGCTGTCGGGCGAAGACGTAGCCTATTACGGTGATATTTATTCGGCACATAAATTCAACGCGCGGTGGGCCAAAGATATTCCACCGCCCCAGATTTATGTCGGTGCCAGCCAGGAGCGGATGTCGTACATGGCTACAGAACGGGCGGATGGTCTGATGGGCAGCGATCTCATCCCTCCTCTGATCCGTTTGACCAAAACCTGGGTGGATGAAGGTCTCGCACAACATGACCGCGCCGGGCAAGCTTTCGGCGTCAGCAATTTCTGGGCCTGGCACATCAAAAAGGACAAAGAGGAAGCCAAGCGAGAGGCGACCCGCGAATTGGTGCTGCGGGGGGTATTGCGGCGCCGTTATACGGATGTGCTGCTGAGTAAGGAAGACAGTGATTTCGTGCAGGAAAACAAAGGCATATTCTGGCGCAGCTTCGAAACCGCCTCGACCGAGATCCCTGGCGTGCCCGAGCACATCATCAATGCACTGATCGATGGCCTCAGTTCCACGGGTGATCTCGATGCGATCGATCGCGAGATCGAACGCTTCAAAGAATATGAAGCGCTGGGTCTCACCGAAATCGCGATTCGGGTGCACGATAACCCGGTCGACGGCATCAAGCTCATCGGTGAGCACATCGTGCCGGCACTGCGCTAAGAAATGGGGCAGAGAAACTGGCGGCCGCTGGGGTCAGAATGAGCCGGGAGTAATCCAGGCTAGGCGAACTTCGGCACCACCCGTTCGCAGATCGTCTTCAGTCCGTCCATCGGGTCGTCAAATATTTTCAACGCCAGATCCGTAAATCCGGCCCGCTCCAATTCGCTGTATCGCTCCAGTTCCCGGTCAATGTCACCGTAATCGCCGGCGGAAGCCACGGCGTGAATCAGATATTCGACCAACTCCGGCGGGACGCCGTCGATCTGGCCCGAACGCGTGTAGTAAGCCTTCGCGAAATTATCAAAATTATCCTTGACGAGCTGTACGTCGTCTTGTTCCAGGATCAGGTCCAGCCCGTGGAACGGCGGCACCACCTGGGTACGCCAGGCGAGTGAACGCCGCGCCTCATACATGGATTGCTCCCGGTCTGCCTTGATGTGCCAGGCCCAGTAGTTGCCGACACGGAAGTCATCGATGGGTTCCGCCCGCTTCGCCAGGCCGGTCTGCACGTTCTCCATGACTTCAGCCGCCCGGTGTATCGTCAGATCGCCCAATTGCATACCGTCAGCGACCCGCGCGCCCATGCGCGTCATCTGTGGACCATCGGAACAGGTGTACACCAGCGGCGGATCCGATTTGGCCCAATCCGTGCGGACCGGGAGCGTAATCTGGAACAATTCGCCCTTGTAAGGCTTGATCAATTCACCCGAGTAGGCAGCCTTGACGATTTCGACAGCTTCGCGGACGCCCCGCACGATGCGCATTTTCTTGGGATTCAGGCGTACGCCTTCCGCACTGGTCGCGCTTATCACCGCACCGCCTCCGCCGATCGCAATAATCGCCCGGCCGTTGGCTATTTCGTTCAGGCTCAGAATCGCATTGCTGATTTTCAGCGGATGCATTTCATAAGGACTGACAGCCAGCACGCCCAGCCTGATCCTGCTGGTGACCATCGCCGCAGGCACCAGCGCGATAAAGGCATCCCAGGCACTGTATAAATTGGAATGCCATAGCGTGCGCACGCCGCCATTTTCGGCGACGACCGCGAGTTCCGCGATCTGATCCGGCGTCAGATTCGGATCCAGGATAATTTCGATGTCCATGCGTTTGCCCCCCGGGACCGTTATAGACCCAGGATTTTAATGCGAATAGCTCCGCGTCGGTCTCGGACCGACCAGCGGTGGAAGGTTTGTTAAACTGATCATCAATCAATGTAAATTCCCGTTACTGACGGGCTGATATAAGAAACGATAGCGCGGGAGTCGTGGTTATGAGCTACAAGAGAATCGAGGTACAGCCCGTGTCCGGCGCTTTGGGCGCGGAGGTGTCCGGTGTCGATCCGTCGCAACCGCTGGATGAAGCTGTCCTCGCGGAGATCCAAAGCGCATGGCTGGAACACCTGGTGTTGTTCTTTCGCGATCTGGACCTGAGTCCGGCTCAGTTCAAGGCGTTTGCCAAACTGTTCGGTGACATCGAGATTCATCCGTTCATCAGGAGTCGCGTCGAAGATGAACCCGAGATTGAATCGTTGGAACTGGCCGAAACCCCGCCCCTGGCACCACCCACATCGGTGCTGCACATCGATCTGTCATCGGCCGAGATTCCAACCAAAGGGACCGTGCTGTATGCCGTTGATGTGCCCGAGGCAGGCGGCGACACGATCTGGGTCAACTGCTACGCCGCTTTCGAGGGCCTGTCCGAACCGATGCAAGAGTTTGTGATGGGTCTCAAGGGGCTGTTTCCGGCCCTGGATGTGGCGGCACTGGATCGATTGATCAGGGGTGGTCAAACGGCGATGGATGTCGCGGCACGGTTCAAACAAGAACCCACAGAGCATCCCCTGGTCAGAACCCATCCGGAAACGGGTCGCAAGGCCTTGTTCATCGACCCGCTGCGCATGTGGTGCATTACGAACCTCGACGGCGACGAAAGCCGGGCCATTTCCAGTTTTCTCAACGACCACATCTCGAAGCCGGAATTTCAATGTCGTTTTCACTGGCGCCCGGGTTCACTCGCCGTCTGGGATAACCGCTGCACCATGCACAAACGGGTCGACGATGTGGTTGAAGGGCGCCGCCTGATGCATCGGGTGCCGCTCGCGGGTACCGATCGCCCCGCTATCTAAGCTTCCGCTTCTGTTCTGATTGCTGACTCGATCGCGTGTATGCTGCGCGATCGAATTTTTGCGCCTTCCATCAGAACGATCAGCTACCTGGTCGGATCACCGACGATGACGGATTGATTCGTAAACACGCCGAATGTAAAGACGTCGTCGGTCGCGTTTTCATCCTGGGTCAGACCAAGGCCGTCGTACATACCATCGAGGGCGCCACACATGGCTACGTCCAAAGTCACGTCGTAAGCATTGAAATCGGCGTCAATGATGCTGATCTGGCCGTTGCTTACGCATCCGGCAGCGGACCCTGAGGTGATCACGCCATCGGCGTCGACCGAAAACGACGTCAAGTCTCCGAACAGGTCGAAGGACATGTACACGCCGGCAACGGTTGCCAGGTCGCTGCCCCGATCGTATGCGGCGTCATAAGTCGTTGACACAGCGACTGTTACGCCGGCGGCGTCGACGGTCAGGTCGAGGGTATTGCCTTCGTCGGCGGTGCCGGCGCTGATGGTCACATCGGCGACGGTTGAGCCATCGACCAGCGTCGTGCCCGGTGCTGCATGGATGGTGCCGGTTCCGGTCACCGCAGAGCCATTAACCTGAACAGTGCCCTGAATACCGGCGACAAAAGCACCAGTGGCGACATCGCTCACTGTGCAGACCAACTCCATTGTTTCCGCAACCAGGCAGCTGATGTCGTCGGTCGTGTCGGTCGTACTGGGGAAACCAATGGTGAAGTCATCGATCACGACATCGCCACCACTGGTGCTGGTTACCACCATCGACTCGATCGAAGTCTCACCCGCTGCGCGGTTGACGACAATCTGCTGGTAGGCATTCGTCGGTACGACGGCCATGATCAGCGTCGAATTCTGATCCAGAATTTGAATATCGCTGACATCAGCTGCGTTTACCGTTCGCACCCAGAACGACAAGGTCCTCGGCAGCGTCTCGAAAGTCACCGTGGCTGCGGTGCCGGTCAGAATGTGCCAGGCGTTGAGCCCGGTAATATAAAAGGCCAGGACGCCGCGTGTTTCCGCATTGCCGTTGGAAAAGCTGGCCGTAAACGGTGAGGTTCCGACCGAGAACGGCCCTGTATCGCTAAATTCGAAACTCGTGGACACATCGGGGGAACCCTGCGTCACTGCCTGCCCATCCCAAACGCCGGACGGCGACTGGTCCGCTGCTGGTGGAGGCGCGGCCGGGGGTGGGGGTGGGGTAACCGCGCCTCCCCCGTCGCCACCACTGCCGCCGCATCCGGTCACGGTCGCGAAGGCAACCAGGGCAATTGACAAAAGGCGGGTCGATGTCTTCATTTGGGTTCTCCCCCACTGCGTTGTACAGGCACCGGCATCACCGGAGCCCATGGATTCCGTTCATTGCAGTAGGTGAGTACCCGTGGGTCCGGAATTGGTTCAATCGCCAGGGTCCTAATGCCAGCGTCGAATGTCGCTTGACGCTCTAGCACGACCCGGTTTTGGTATAAGCTGCTGACCACAACCACCGACGCGGGGCGTCACTCGATGGAAAA
>JAPUGB010000095.1 GCA_027293165.1 Gammaproteobacteria bacterium | reverse complement strand
CGGCGGTACGAGAATTCCTCGAAAATTCGCAGGAACGTCGAAGAAAGGACGGCGCCTGCACCACCCAGGCTGGCGAGATTTTCCACCGCCCGCTGAGAGATCCGATGGCGGGAATCATCGCCTTCGGGTGTCGCGAAGCGCGCGTCGAAGGCTGTCGGCTTCCAGTCCTTCAGAACCAGCCCGTGCACACGACCCTCCAGCCTGCCCTGGATGTTACCAAAGGAAAAGGTGCTGGTCAGGGCGGCCAGGGACAGGTCCTGGATGTCCACATCGGCGCGCAACACCGGAATGACGCCGAAGGGATCGGCGATACTGAGCTGCCTGATTCGCACCGCGCCGTCGAAGACGTCGACGTCCAGGCTGCCATCGACGGTAATGGTACCGGCCGCGTAGCTGACCAACGGGATATCGCCGGCGAGGGTGCCACCGAACGGTGGCCAGGCAAGCGCGCCCGTGAGCGCTTGCAGGGACATGGGCCGCACAGCACCGCGGAATTTCCACTCGAGATCCGGCGTGCCGATCGCGGTCACCTCCAGGGCGTCCACCTGTACCCCGCCTCCCAGCAGCGGCACGCCGACGGGGGCGACCAGGTCGAAACGCCGGCCGGCGAAACGGCCTTCGAGGGTACCGGAACCGAAGTCGATGCGGTAGAACTGCCCGCCTTCCCAAGCGAGCGCGCTGCTGTCGGCATCGCCCGACGGATCCCAGTTAAGGCTGCCGCTTATTCCGAACATGCTGAATCGGCCAGCATCGTCGGCGATACCGGCGTCGTGAAAGTCGAGCTGCAGGCGCCGTTGGTCCACCGACCTGTGCCATTGCAGGCGCGCCTCCACGTCACCCTCCACCTGCAAAGCATCGAACAGCGTTCCGATCGCAAAGGGTTGCAGGTAGCTCCGGTAAACGGGGCCAAGGGGCGCCCGCGACAGGCGCAGATCCAGCGCCTCGAGGGCGCCGCCGCGATTGAGCGTGAGACTCCCGTCGACAGTGGCGACGGTGTCGTGATGGAATCGCAGACGCGACAGCCCCAGGGAACCCGACGCCGGATGAAAAACGCCGGCTGCGGTTACCGATATCGGGGCCACACCAGCATCCAGAAATACCGGGTCCAGGTACAGCTGGCCGGCGTCCACCCGCAGCTCCGCCGTCGTGCGCCAGTCCCGCCCGATGGCCGACAACCGCCACTCGAGGCGGGCATTCAATTCCTCGCCGGCGTGCAGCCCCGCAGCATCACTGAAGCTCAGTCCCGACAACGCCGCCGCCAGATGCGCGGCGGGGCCACCCGGGCCACCGGAGAGCTGCAGCGAAAGAGAAAGCTCGCCACCGCTTAGCTCGAGCTCGGGCAACAAACCCTGGTCCGCGGCGAAGGCCCACAACGGCCCTGGTGCCAGTCGCTCGCCCGTCAGGCGAAGCCGCCAGCGGCCGTCCGATTGAGCCAGGCGCATGGACAAAGGCACTCGCCGCACCTCGCCGTCGTTGCGCCCGGCGCGCAATTCCCCATGAGCGCATTCGACACCCGCGGCCGTGGCTGTGGCTCGGGGGCAGTCCACGGATATCGTGTTCAGGGATTCAAAAGGCTCGGGCAGGGACAGCCCGTCGCTACTCAACCTGACCGAGAGCCAGTGGTCGGCAGAAAAGCCGACCTCGAGGTCCACCGCACCGCTGGACCAGCCGTCGCCATCGACGCGGCCGATGTGCACCGAGATCCGCTCGATGGCCAGGGACGGCCCAACCACCACGATGGCGGCAAGCACGAACAGCAGGCGCAGGGTTTGACGAATGCCGAGTATCCTCGTTTCTGGATCTAATCGAACAGCCCGGTGGAAACATAACGATCACCGCGATCACAGATGATCGTAACGATGACGGCACCGCGCAGCTCCCGGGACAAACTCAGAGCGACGGACACGGCGCCCCCCGAAGAGATGCCTGCGAAAATCCCCTCCCGCCGGGCCAGCTCCAGGGTCATCTGCTGCGCCTCCTCGGCGCTTATTTCGACCACACGGTGGAGGCGCTCCGGCTCGAAGATTTTCGGTCGGTAAGCCTCCGGCCATTTGCGGATTCCAGGGATGCTGGCATCGTCCCTCGGTTGCACACCGATTATCTGCACCTGCGGATTGACCTCACGCAAAAATCGCGACACCCCCATGATGGTGCCAGTGGTACCCATTGCCGCGACGAAGTGCGTGATCGTGCCTTGCGCTGTCGCGCCAGATTTCGGGGCCGGTGGTTTCGTAGTGGGCGCGTGGGTTGTCGGGATTGGCAAACTGATCCAGCACCCTACCCTCGCCACGGGCCTGCATCGCATCGGCCAGATCGCGGGCTTCTTCCATGCCGCCGTCCTTGGACACCAGCACGATTCTTGCACCGAAAGCCTGCATCACTGCGCGCCGTTCGACGCTCATGTGCTCGGGCATGATGAGCACCATGGAATAGCCTTTGGCGGCAGCCACCATCGCCAGAGCAATACCGGTGTTGCCACTGGTGGCCTCGATGAGCGTGTCGCCGGGGTTGATCGTTGCGCGTTGCTCGGCGCCACGAATCATAGCGAGCGCTGGCCGGTCCTTTACCGAACCGGCAGGGTTGTTACCTTCCAGCTTCACCAGAACGGTGTTCTCGGCAGTCCCCGCAAGGCGCTGCAGTTTTACCAATGGCGTATTGCCGACCAGCTCGTCGAGGGTGGGGAATGGCATGGGCGCAGTGTAATAGAAGACCAGATGGGGGCAAACAGAAATGCCGGAGTTACGAGCCCAGCGCCCCCACGTGTAATGAGTATTCACCAAAGGCTCGCTACCGAGCCCCAAGCGGGCTCACCCCTGGTCGGGCGGATTTAGCATCCGCTGGACGACAAACGAAATTTCATGAAGTCATCGCTTGCTCCGCTCCCCTTCGACCAGCCGCGCCCATTCCTGCCCCTCAATCTCGCCTAGCATCACCTCCTGGCCCGGATTATTTAGGCCAGCGCTTTCACTCCCGCGTGACGCCGTTTCACCCTGTCGCCGAACCCCGATCGCAAAGTCTTGTTGCTCGATTCCAGCGCCATGTACAACATCTGCTCAGATGCGCTACCTTCACTATCAAAGGCCATCGGGTTCATCTTCTGGACTCCTTAACAGGCTGGTGAAAAACTCGGAACTTTCTCGATAACGAGCGATCAGATCTTTGAGCGTAGCGATTGGCGAAGCCCCGGAGGACTGGATGCGCGGTGGAGATAAGCGACAAGATGGACTGTTCAGCTACGTTTCGCTGGAAGCGAGAGTGCCTGCGAACCATCCGCTTCGCACGGTGCGCACGATGGTCGATGAGGCGCTGAAGGCGATGTCGCGGGATTTCGGGCGTCTCTACTCCTCGGAGGGGCGCCCGTCGATCGCTCCGGAGCGACTGCTTCGTGCGCTCCTGTTGCAGGTATTTTACTCGATACGCAGTGAGCGATTGCTCATTGAGGAGCTCGATTACAACCTGCTGTATCGGTGGTTCGTAGGGCTTTCGGCCGATGATCCGGTATGGGAGCGTTCGACCTTCTCGAAGAACCGTGACCGGCTGCTCGAGGGTGATATCGCGCGCAAGTTCTTCGCCCGTGTGCTGTCCCAGGCGAAGGCGCAGGGACTGGTTTCCGATGAGCACTTCAGTGTCGATGGGACGCTGATTGAGGCCTGGGCGTCGCAGCGCAGCTTTCGACGCAAGGATGGATCGGACGACGATAACTCTGACGGCACGGGGCGCAACGCGGGGCGTAACTTCCGTGGTGAGGCGCGCAAGAACGACACCCACGAATCGACCACTGACCCTGAGGCACGGATGACCCGCAAGAGCAACGCCCACCCGGCGAAGCTTTGTTACGCCGGGCACGTATTGATGGAGAACCGCAACGGTCTGGTGGTCGACTCGGTAGTGACCCAGGTTACCGGCAAGAGCGAGCGTGAGGCGGCTATCGAGATGCTGACCCGCGTACCGGGTGCGCGACTCACCCTTGGGGCGGACAAGGCCTATGACACGAAGGGTTTCGTGGCCGACCTTCGTGTAAAGTCGGTTTTTCACCAGCCTGTTAACTCTCTGGGTTGAGAAATTCGCGAACGAGTAACCCACTCGACCCTACATAGGATCTATCCCTCGATACGCCAAGTTGTCGATTCTTTTCATACAGACCAAGCCGTGCAAAATAAGCAACAGAAATTCTCCTCGATATTCAAGTACGCCCTGGGTTTCTTCCTGCTATGTTGCCTTGTACTGGCAGGCTCGATATTTTTCAGCCTGCAAAACCAACTCGGTCCACTGACGAGCTCCCATCCCGGCTATTTGCTTGGCGCAGTGTTGGCACAGGGGTTCACATGTATGATTGTCATCATTGCCTGGCAACAGAACCTCGCCCTGCACGACATTAAGGGCATCTCCCTAGCTGAGAGCGGCGCTTTGGTGGGCGTCAATACCGTGGGCAAATATGCTCCCGGCAAGGTCATGGGTTCGGTCATCAGAGCAGTTGCCGTCTACAAAAAGACGGGGCAGTCCCAGGGTGCCATTCTTGCCAGCTTCCAGGAGCAACTAGCCATGCTGCACAGTGGGTTGGTCATCCTGGCCCTGCTGGTGACCTATCGCAGCTTCCAGCTGCCCGGCACTTTGCTGGTTGCATTCGCATCAATATGCAGCCTGTTGTTGATCCGTTATCTGAAGCCACTTATCCAAAAAGTTTCGACCTTAGTCAAACGTCCGATCGAGTTTGATCAGGACCTGGACTTGCCCGGAGAGACAAGGCGCTATGCTATCGTGTTTAGTTACCTGGGAGTTATTTGGTTGAGCTCCGCTGTGACCTTCTATTACTGCGTCATGACCTTTCAGGAGCCAATGGGATTTGGGTTCGGCGACGCACTCGTAATCACCTGTCTGGCCTATCTGGGTGGATTCCTTGCCCTGTTTGCCCCCGGCGGCATTGGCGTAAGAGATGGCATCATAGTCACTTTTCTGAGTCCCGTAACCGGACTTGCAACAGCCATTAGCATTTCAGCACTACATCGTCTAATAACGATCGCCTTTGATATGCTGTTAGGGCTTTTCTCCCTGCTCTATAATCGCCGACAGGCGCAAGATTAAAGAGAGGCGGCCTACTTGATGACAAGCAAGGGTGCCTCAATCTTTAATTATGTTTCAGCACCGGCGCCCCGTTATATGCTCAGACTCGCGGTGCTGGGAGAGTTGTTTGATCAATTCCCATTGCCAGATAAGGCAAGCTTCCTTGAAATTGGGCCGGGCCGGGGTGATGTCTCGCATTTTCTAATTGAGCAAACTAACGTGGCCAAGGGCGCCGCGATCGATTTTTCCGAGCAGGCTATCGCTATTCTGCAGCAACGATTTCAGGCTTATTCAAACTTTTCGCTTTGTCAGCATCACATTGCAGAACACACCTTGGAGGCCCTTGACCTTATTTGTGCATTTGAAGTCCTGGAGCATGTGGAACAGGATCTGGAGTTCCTGCAACATTGTGTAACCATGCTAAAACCCGACGGACTATTCTTCATGTCGGTCCCCGCCTATCAACGCAAATGGCAGAAACAGGACGAGTGGGCCGGACACTTACGCCGTTACGAGCGCCAGGAGTTACATCAAAAACTGAATAAAGCCGGCTTCAAGCTCGAACGCATGATCGACTATGGCTATCCCCTGATGAATTTACTATTACCTATCAAGGAACGCTACTACCGGGAGGATAGCCGGAACAATTCGCCGCAAAGCCAGGAAGAGAAAACCAAAAAAAGCGGCGTAGATCGTCATCTTTTTGCTAATCGCCCCGTATGGCCCATGCTTATTTTCTGCTACCCATTTATCCTTATGCAGAAGTTGTTTTACAATAGTGAACAGGGTGATGGCCTGATAGCTATCGCGCGTAAGCTATGAAAAGTCTGCTCGCTTTAGGCGTGACTCAACTCAGTGACGCCTATCCCAACATCAAATACAAGCTTGAACTATTAGCCAGGCTAAAGGGTTTCGACTGCTCGGAACAGTTGTGCATCCTGAACAATGAAGGGACTGACAGCACCAGCTTTAGCGCAAGTACGGGTCACGCTGGTATCTGCACAAAGCTCTTACTGGGACTGAAGATATTGTTCGGCCATGTTTGGCTAAGTATTCACTGCACTCTGCGACGACCCGATTATATTTATGTTACCTACCCCGGAATTTTGCTGACGTGTATCCTGGCTGTCCCGGGCATACGCAAGCGTCAAAGCAAGCTCTACCTCGACGCTTTTATTTCACTCTACGACACCGTGGTAAATGACCGCAAGTTGTTGCCGCAACGTCATCCACTGGCACGACTGTTGTTCAGGGTAGAAAAACGGGCCTTTGCTTCGGCAACACGGGTACTTGTCGATACCGAGGAAAACGCACTTTTCTATAGCCAGTTGTTCCAACTGCCGAAACACCAATTCGTACCACTGGCCCTGTCCATACCCGAATTACCCATAACCAAACAGCATGGCAGCCATGCTGTCACAGATGAAAAGGCAGAGGGCCCAAGCTTTCGATGTATCTTCGTGGGCACCTTTGTACCCTTGCAGGGAGTCCAGGTTATTATCGATGCAGCCAAACAGCTACAATCGATACCAAATATAGAATTCGTATTTATCGGTGACGGCCAGGATGCCCTCCACCTCGAGACCCATTTGCAAAACGAAACTGCCAAAAACATCATCTGGCACCGAGGCCATTTTGTCACTGAGTTTGTAATCCGGGAAATTGCTGCTGCTGACATCTGCCTTGGCATCTTTGCAGTCAGCGACAAAACCCAGCGCGTTTTACCCTACAAACTCTACTATTATCTGGCCTTGGGTATGCCGATCCTTACCGCGCACACAGCAACAATCGATCGTCTTTTAGCGCGATGCAAGCAAAGGCATGAGTCTCCTCCCTTTATTACCACTCCAGCAGGTAACGCCAATGCTCTGGCTGAACAAATTGTGGCCTTGGCAAATGACCAGCAAAGAGTAACGATGCAAGGCATCATTGCCCGGCAATTTTTCGAGCACCAGCTATCGACTACAGTCATTCAGCAGCAGCTACTAGCTATTTTTGACGATAAATCATCTGTTCACTAGATCGCGGGAGCCGCCTCTCGATTGTCCGCCCTCTGATAGATCCGGCGCCTGCCTCATGCAATGGAGTCTGGTCCCATTGAATGCTGTCGGATTTCTTAACAGCCGCCGCGGGGGCCTCAATTCGTCGCTAAGCTATTGAACTGTGATTGATTTTTTCGAGGACCGAAAACGCTGACACGTTTAAAGCGTGAACTGCGTCACACAATGCTCTGCCGGATCTGTCGGAAAAACTTACACCGGCCCGACGATTGGGGGGCTAGCCCGCCTGCAACCCGTTGATATCCGCTAGATTCTGGTGTGTTGGCACGGGGCTTGCTTTGGTAGGTCCCGTATCAGCAAACCCCAAGCCGTCCGGGAGCGACACCTTGAATAATCTTGCCAACTTACGCGAAGGCCAACTGGTCGAAGAGATCGCACTGCTATACCGCAAAGTGTCCGACGCAGGAGATACGCGCACCAAGTGCGCGCAGGCGTACCTCAGAGAGCTACTGCGCTTCAAACGGGAGTCGCTGGAGTTACTCAGGTATCAGCGCGCCGGTCAGGGCGCCCGTTGGCAGCGGCGTCCGGAGCTGCACTGACAGGGCGTCTCCAAGGCTATCCGAATTCGTTTCGTGACATGTCCCTAGTGGCACCCCGCTTGTTCTCGAGCGGGGTTTTTTTTGTCACCGGACCACCAGCCAGGCAAGTGGCCAGGATGAGGGCATCCTCGCGGCCGTCGCGGCCGGGATAGTAACCGCGCCTGACCCCGACCTCATTGAATCCCATGGCTTGGTAGAGCCCCAGAGCCGCACGGTTGGTGGGCCGCACCTCCAACAGTGCCGTGTCGGCGCGATGCTCCATCGCCACCACCAGCAGATGCTTCAGCAGAGCGCGTCCCAGACCCTGCCCGCGTTCGCTCGCACGCACGCACAGATTGAGAATGTGCGATTCGCCCACGCCCACCTGCATGATGCCGTAGGCATGCAACTGTCCCTGGTGCTCCACCACCCAGCAGCAGTAACCGGCACGCAGGCAATCCCGCAAAATGCCTTCCGACCAGGGAAAGGTATAGGCTTCGCGCTCGATAGCCAGCACCGCAGCCAGATCCGCGTCGCGCATGGGGCGTATTTCGACCGGCTCGGCTTTCAGGACAGCTCTCATGGGCTGGATTCCAGCTACTGGCGCACGCGCCTCAGGTCCT
>JAPUGB010000094.1 GCA_027293165.1 Gammaproteobacteria bacterium | reverse complement strand
ATTATGTAATTCAGCAAGTGCTTGTCGGTCAGCGCCGCCGGCTTTGCCGCCGCGACCGGTACAACCGGCTTGTATTAGTCTGTGATAAACGTTTTCAATTGCGACGCCTGCGGAAACGGCAGGATCGGATCGTTTTCATTTTACGCGGCGCTGTTTACAGTGCCATCCGGCATGGTCTGCCCGGTCAACGGCTTGCCGGAGAAGGCGGTGGCATCCGCCTGTAACGTCGGCGCGACGGTCGCCACGCCGTTGAGCGCGGGCAACAGGTGCGACATGGTGCTCGGAATCAAGACCGGGTCGGCGGCGGCGGTCCGTACCACCGGCCGGGTGTCCTGCCAGGCGATTTCCATGGGCCCGTCCTCCGCGTCGATTATTTCCGAATTGCCGCCGGGGACGCCCTTTTCCCATATTTCCACAAAGGCGACCAGGACTCCCCGTTCGCCGTTCCGGTATTCGCGGCACACGAGTTCGTCCTTCACCACGCGCCACATGGCGCAGTCCTTTTTCGTAACCGCGGACAGGGCGTGATCGCCGACGCTCTTCCCGGTCGACAGGAACGAAACGCCTTCGAATGCATAGGATGCGATGGTGACCGCAGGCGGCAGTCCGCAACCCGCCAGAATCAAAGGGAAAATCACGAAAATCGCACGTCTCATGAAGTACCCCCTCCCGTGACGTGAAGCCATCCCGACGTCGCGACAGGGTTAACGAAATTGGATAACAAAAGGTTAACGGGTGGAGGGGTGTACGCGGCGCGATGAAGCCTCGTGCATTTTTTCATGTCTGGCCTCCGCTCTGTTTACGCGGATCGCCAACCCGTTGTTACTCTTGCCGATTGTAGGCTGGTGGTCAACCTTGCCCGGGGGTAGGAAGAGCTATGCCCCGCCCGTCGATGGTTCATAGGGCCAACGCGCGCGTTGCAGCTGGGCAAGGGAAACCCGACCCGAGTCCCATTCCTGCCTGGCCCAAGCCCTGAGGGTAGAGTCCATCTCCCTACGGCACCGGGGTGAGCAATAATGCTGGACCCGACCGCCGCTCTTGCGCGGGGTAAAGGGCGAGCCGCACCACCTTGGCGCCGATCTTCACCAGCTTTTCCCGCGGCGGCGTCATCGACCAGTGTGCCAATTCGTTTAGCAACGCTCATGTCCGCTCCTGGCTAAAAGCAGCCGAAACCTGCACCGAATTTGACGTCTGCTTATGCCCCAGCTTCAGACATCCGGGTGCCGACGTCCGCTTTCGACCATGTCATGTCCGGTCTACCCTCAGCTTCAGACATGGAAATTGGAATGCCGCACGGCCGGTGTTGACCCGAAGGAGACATTGGCTACATGTTTAACCCGGCAAAATATAAAAATTTAGAGCGCCTGCCGGGTTTGGTATAATTCGCTTAAATGCCGCTCGTAGTTCTCATATCTTTCAACCGGATCGTTACCGGTACGCGGCGCCGGTAATCAGGGCGGTTCCGTTCGGGCTTTCGAGCATGTTGTCGGACTGGGCAATCCGGCGGGCCGGTTCAAGGTCCTGTCGGGCCGGTAATCCGTCAGGTGCAGAGAGCGATCCCCAACAGGTACATCTGGGTGAAGGACGGGATGATCCAGCCGCTCCAAATCAGCACCATACCGTCGATCACGGCATCGCCGTAGGCAAAGCCTGCAAGACCGCAGATCAGCACCGCGGCCAAAGCGATTCCGAGATGCCTGCCGGGAACGGGCGCGGCATCGCCGGCAACCACCATATGTGGATTGGAAACCTGAGTCATGGTGTCGGCCAAATTCCTCAACCTGTCCCGCATAATACCTGATCGAGGCCACTGGTGAAAAGCGCTGATGATGCGCCACACAGTAATATGATCGATGGCCGTCTGGCTCATGTTCGACGGACAGGTAGTGGGTCAGTTTGACTGAGCCATCCTCTTGACAAGGCGTGAAATCGACCGCCAGTCATGTCATATTACAGGCATGGAAACGATGAACCAGAATCGCGACGGTTTTGGGGCGCACCTCGATAAATTAGGACCCGGCGCTAAGTCGCAGGGATTGGATTATAGTTGGTTAAGTCAAATTTTAGGCGTGGGGATCGCTGCCGTCGAAAAAGAAGCCGGGGAATTTGCTGAGCTTCATAACTGTGAGTTCCGGTGTAATTCTGAACAAGGTCTCGGCTACTTCCAGCGCAAGAAAAATGGCTAACTCCGGCTGTTCGGCATGCGGCGAACTATGTCTGCTCCTACCCCAGAACCGGACATTCGCTGGCTGACTTCCGCTGTTGAGGGCAAAGCGGACGTACCTGGGCGTAGACTTCGACGTTCAGCCTCGTGCAGATTCCAGCTCCAACCGGTCGGCGAAATTTACTAAATCTGAATGCGCCGCCAGACCGATCTCGGCTTCCACGTCCTCGAATTGATGCAAGAGTTCGTTCATTTCTTCCGATGTGAACAATTCCACCGCCATTGGGTAGAGCACATTGTCCTCTTTCCAAATGTGGTCTGGATACAGCGCTGCAATGTTGTGGATTGCCGCGCAGAGAGCGTCGACCGCACGCTCTCCTTGCTCTGCGTATGCCTCCACCGTTTCTTCGAAGGATGCTACAAGAGTCCGGGCTAGCTCATGTTCGTTCTTCATGACGCCGATCGGTCCACCATGTTCCGGGACACCTTTGCGTTGCAATGCCGGAAACAGAAGATCTTCTTCCTTGCTGTGATGAAACCGGTCAGCGAACTCGCGCATGAATTGGACGGCTCCACGCAGGAGCTCTGCATCTACTTTCCTGCCGCGCTTCATCGCATCAGCGACGTGTTCCAGCGCATTCACTACTTTCAAGATAATCTCATGCTCGTGCATGAGCATCTTGATCGGGCCGTCCTCAATCATTCGAAGCATCCTTTCTCAGCGCATATCCCAACGAGGTTTCTCACCCCGTTATCGTCGATCGTCGAACAAGACGTGGGAACAGAGATCATTCGCGTACAGTGTGGCAACCTGTCACGCCTATAGATCACGACGCAATCTGTCTCAAAAACGCTGACGACGGACACTATGCCACTGCGCGCAACGCACGGCTCTTGCGTGCATGGTGTCGGGCGGCGAAGCGGGGCAAGACTGACGCGGGCGACGCGGAGGCGATCGCGGAAGCGGTGAGACGGCCGACGATGCGGTTCGTCGCGATCAAATCGCCCGAGCAGCAATCGGTCGTGGCGCTCCACCGAACGCGGGATCTGCTGGTCGGCCAGCGCACCCAGCTGGTCAACATGATCCGGTCCCAGCTGGCCGAGTTGGGCCTCGTGCTGGCCAAAGGCATTCACCACGCGCTGAGACTCGTCGACCAGCTTGTCGCAGGCGTGGTGCCGGACATTCCGCCGCTGGCATGCAGGATCGTCGTCGCCTTGGCGGAGCAGATCCGCGCGCTGCAGGCCCGGATCGCCATGCTCGAGGCGGAGATCAAGACCTGGTTCCGCGGCAGCGACCTGGCCAAACGGCTCGCGACCATTCCGGGAATCGGCTACCTCACGGCGTCCGCGCTGGCGGCGTCGGTCACCGATCCGCACCGGTTCACATCGGCGCGCCAGTTCGCCGCCTCGCTCGGGCTGACGCCCAGGGCCGATTCCAGCGCCGGCAGGGAACGCATGGG
>JAPUGB010000093.1 GCA_027293165.1 Gammaproteobacteria bacterium | reverse complement strand
GGAAACAGTCCTTTCATCAGCATGCGCTCATCGAACCCCGTCACCGACGGCCCCCAAGTATACGGTTTTTGCCGCCGGTGCCAAGCGTTTTAGCAGCAAAATGAGAGGGATACGCCACAAATCTACATCCACTCTCATTTGGGCGCGTCACCGCTCGCAGGCGCCGGATCTATCTAGAGAGCGCGAGCGCCAGCGTAGCGCCGGAGCATTTGCGCGGCGCTCTTCAGGCTGACTACGAAGAGCGCGCGGCGCGGCGCCGGATGAATGCGCAGAGCGCCTTAGCGACAGCGTAGCGCCGGAGCATTTGCGCGGCGACTGCCGGCCGAGTTCGATGCAGTAACGTGTCGCTATAGGCGCGCGGCGTCAACCCAGGTCGAATGCCTCAAGCACGCTGCACCCTGCGTCACTGTTTGCGCCGAATTGCAGCCAGCGGCCGGGATCGGCGATTTCAAAGCTCAGGGTCAGATCCGCCGGGTCGAGTGCTTCGCCACCGTTTTCCGGCCATTCGATCAGCCAGATGCTCGCGTCACCGGCGGGTTCATGCAGCCCCAGGTAGGCTACTTCTGCGGCACCACGCAAACGGTAAAGGTCCGCATGATAGACCGTAAACGCATCGAATTCGTATGGTTCGACGAGCGTATAGGTGGGACTTGGTACCCTGTCGCGATGCCCGAGTCCGGCCAAAAAACCACGCGCACAAGTTGTCTTACCCGCACCCAAGTCGCCACGCAGATGAATATCAAACCGCACTGGCGCAAGTGCCGCCACTGCGATCGCGAGGCGTTTTCCAACCGCTTCGGTAGCATCCGCCGACGGCAGTTTTACCCGCTGTCGTTCAGACATGGCTTGAGGTGCATCAGCAGATCGGTAGCAATAATGCCGCGCTCACCGGTCTCAGCGGCTGCGTCACCGGCACAAGCGTGCACGTAGGCGCCGGCCGCGGCCGAACCGACCAAATTCTGGCCGGATGTTTGCGCCAACACGCCAGCGATGATTCCGGTCAGCACATCCCCCATGCCTGCACTGGCCATCCCCGGGTTACCGGCCGGAATAACCGTCGTGCCGGTGTCGGGACCAGCGATCAGCGTGTTGCGGCCTTTGAGCACAGCAGCCCCACCGTAGAGCCGGGCGAGCTCCGCCACGGCTGCTATCCGGTCTGTCTGTATCGCCGCGGTGTCGGTTCGCAACAGGCGTGCCGCTTCACCGGGATGGGGCGTCAGTATCCAGTCATCACGACGCTTCGGTTTTTTTCGGGCGATGTGGTTCAGCGCATCGGCATCGACGACTTTGGGCTGCGGGGCGCGCAACAGTCTTCGTACCAGGCTCGCGGCCCACATGTCGTGGCCGAGACCCGGGCCCAAGGCGATCACGGTCGCACGTTTCAGCACTTCGCTCAGGTCGCGGGGTTTTTCTACGCCACAGCACATCAGTTCCGGACGCTGGCCGTTAATCGCAGCCAGATTTTCGGGGCGAGTGGCCACCGTGACCAGTCCCGCGCCGGCACGCAACGCGGCCTCACCGGCCATCCGGGCCGCCCCTGCCATGCCGATGTTGCCGCCGACCACCAGCACGTGTCCGAAGTCGCCCTTGTGCGCGGTCCGCTCACGAACCGGCAACAAGCGGTTCAGGTTTTGCCGCCGGTACACGCGCAGCGACCGGGGCACTTCGTGGACCGCATCGAAGGGCACATCCAGGTCGTCGAATACCAGTTTTCCAACATATTCGGGGCCTTGGCCGACAAAGAATCCCTGCTTCAGGCCGACGAATGTCACGGTCAATTGCGCGCGCACCGCGGCACCCATGACCTCGCCGTTCAAGCCGTTCAGACCCGAAGGAATGTCCACCGCCACGACCGGTGCCGGTGCTTGCGAAACCGCCTCAACGGCGTCCAGGTACGCTCCTTTAAGCGGCCGGTCCAGTCCAGTGCCGAGCATCGCATCGACGATCAGGTCCGCGTCGCCGAGGAGGCCGGCGTCAAACGGCACGGCCGCACCGCCCGTTTGGAGAAACTCGCCATAGGCCCTGCCCGCATCGCCTGACAGTCGGATCGGGTCACCGAGCCCGGACACCGTGACCTCGAGAGCAGCTTGCCGGGCGAGACGCGCGATGACATAACCGTCACCCGCGTTATTACCGGCGCCGCACAGCACCAGCCACCGCCGGGCATCAGGAAAGCTCTCGACGGTTGCTTCAAATGCCGCGCGACCAGCACGCGACATCAATTCGAAACCAGGAATCCCGACCTCATCAATCGCGATGCGATCCAGTTCGCGCACGTTTTGTGGCGTGTACGCAAAGCCTGCCAATTCAGACATGCCGCCGATTATACTGATCTGCTGTCCACCCCATAGCCGGTTATGCCATGCCCGCACCCGCCACCTTAGTACCGACGAAGCTCGCCCAGCAAATCAAGAGCTGGGGAAAGGAGTTGGGCTTTAATCAGGTCGGTATCGCAGGCACCGATCTGCCAAAAGACGAAGCGCGCCTAAATCGGTGGCTGGCGGATGGCTACCACGGCGAAATGGGCTACATGGCCCGACACGGTTCCAAGCGATCCCGTCCGCACGAACTGGTGCCGGGCACCGTGCGGGTCATCGCAGCGCGGATGGATTACCAGCCGGTGGAACAGCGCTCACCGAACGCGCTGCTCGACGATGGCCGGCATGCCTATATCGCCCGGTACGCACTGGGCGGCGACTACCACAAGGTGTTGCGCCGCCGCCTGCAGCAACTGGCCAACCGCATCGCCGATGTCGCGGGACCGTTTGGATACCGGGCATTTGTCGACAGCGGGCCGGTATTGGAAAAACCGCTGGCTCGCGATGCCGGGCTCGGCTGGATCGGTAAGCACACGAACCTGATCAACCAGGACAGCGGTTCATGGTTTCTGCTGGGCGAATTGCTGACGGACCTGCCGTTGCCGGTGGACACGCCGGCCAAAGATCATTGCGGCAGTTGCACAGCCTGCATCGATGTCTGTCCGACCGGCGCCATTGTTGCACCTTATCTGCTGGATGCGCGCCGATGCATCTCGTATCTGACAATCGAACTACGCGGCAGTATTCCGGTGGAATTTCGACGGGCGATGGGCAACAGGATTTTCGGTTGCGACGACTGCCAACTGATTTGTCCATGGAACAAGTTTGCCCGCCCGACCTGCGAGCCGGCGTTTGCGCCCCGGCACGGTTTGGATGATGTCACGATGATTGAGCTGTTCGACTGGAGCGAAGCCGAGTGGCGGCAAAAAACTGCCGGCAGCGCCATCCGCCGGGCAGGTTATGTAGGCTGGCTACGCAATATCGCCGTGGCGTTGGGAAATGCGCCCAGCTCACCGACGGTAGTCCAGGCCTTGCAAGCGCGCGCGGACGACCCATCGGCAGTGGTCCGCGAGCATGTGGCCTGGGCTTTGGCGCAACACAATGTGCACGGAGACACTGCGGCTTAAACGGGTTCCAACGCCACCAGCACGTTATCGATCAAACGCGCAGCGCCTAGCCGGGCGGCAGTCAGGATGACCAAGCGCCGGCTGTCAGCTTGCGGTGGCGACAGATCGGCGGCTTCGCGGATCGCAAAGAATTCCGGGTCCAGGCTCGCCGCATGCAGCCGGTCCAGGCCTTCGGCCTCCAGTCGATCGAAATCCCGCTGCCCGTCGAGCAGTTGCTGCCGGCAATCGGCCAGCGCCCAGTAAATAGTGGGAGCCGCTTTCTGTTCTTCCTTTGACAGGTACTGGTTGCGAGAACTCATGGCCAGCCCACTTTTTTCCCGCTGCGTCGGTCCGGCAATTATTTTCACCGGTATATGCAGATCGCTGGCCATGCGACGCAGGATCACGAGCTGCTGATAATCCTTTTGACCGAAAACGGCGACATCCGGCGCGACGATGTTAAACAGGCGGCAGACAACTGATGTGACGCCGTCGAAGTGCCCGGGTCGAGCAGCGCCGCAGAAAATCTCGGACAGGGCTTGGACGGAAACGCTGGTCATCTGCTCGCTCCCTTCCGGGTACATCTCTTCTGTACTGGGCGCAAACAAAATATCCACGCGGGAACGAGCCAAACGGCGCACGTCGGTCGCCAGGGTGCGCGGGTAGTCCGCAAAATCTTCCCCGGGGTGGAACTGGGTTGGGTTAACAAATAGGCTGACGACCACGCGCTCGGCGTGCTCGTGGGCGAGGCTGACGAGGTTCATGTGCCCCTTGTGCAGATTGCCCATAGTCGGCACCAACGCGACCGATTCGCCAGCCTGACGCCAGTTGTCGATCACCTTGCGCAGAGAACTGATGTCGGTGATCTTATTCATGCCAACCCGCTACTGTCAGTCAACACAGCGGGGACAAAGCTCGATGCGGAATCAGGAAAAGCAATGCTCCGCACTGGGATAGCTCCGATCCCGCACCGCTTGCACGAACCGGCCGCATGCTTCCATCGCCGAGTCCGACTCCAGCATGAAGTTCTGCACAAATCGGGGCAGTGGCCCCTGGGTGATACCCAGCACGTCGTAGAGGACCAGAATCTGGCCATCGACATCAGGACCCGCACCGATACCGATCACCGGCGCGGTGATGTTATTGGTCACGGCCTTCCCCACTTCGTTTGGAACGCATTCCACGAGCAGAATATCCGCTCCGGCAGCCTCCAGCGCTGATGCGTCGTCAACCATTCGCCGGGCCGTGTCCGGGTCCCGGCCCTGAACCTTGAAACCGCCAATTTTGTGCACCGACTGGGGTTTGAGACCGATATGCGCGCACACCGGAATATCGTGCTGCGCGAGGTGTTCAACGACGGCAAGCTGACCGGCCCCGCCCTCCAGCTTGACCATCATTGCGCCGCCCTCCTGCATCAGGCGAACCGCATTATCCAGCGCCTGATCCGGGCTGGAGTAGCTCATGAACGGCATGTCGGCCACCAGAAAGGCCCGCGACAGTCCGCGCGCAACGACTTTGGTGTGATAAACGATGTCGTCGACGGTAACTGGGACCGTCGTGTCGTGCCCTTGTATCACCATGCCGAGTGAATCGCCAACCAGAACCAGGTCAGTGCCAACGCGGTCGACTATCAGTGCAAAACTGGCGTCATAAGCGGTCAGGCAGGCGATCGGCTCATGCTCGTCCTTCATCTTTTTCAAGGTCGAAACATTGACCGGCGGTTCGGACATGCCGCGCTGTTCGAGTTGCTTGTACATCTATTTAATCTGAAACATCGCGGGGACCCTGCCTCATGCGAACGCCGATGTAACGGGGTTAAAAAATCGTCTCCCGCTCCGTGGACTCTGGATCTCATCCAGCAACATTCGGAAATGCGAATCATTATTGATCGGATCGATATTCTCCGCATTGACGATAAGCAAAGCTGAGTCAGCGTAATCGTGAAAAAACCGCGAGTACGCCTCGGCCAGACGCTCCAGGTAACGCCTGCCGATCTCCTTCTCATAAGCGATGCCGCGCCGCGCAATTCGGAACAACAGCGTATCCACCGGAGCCTGAAGATATACCACCAGATCCGGGATTGGGGGATCAAAATCAAGAGTTTCATAGACTCTTTCATAAAGTGACAGTTCGTGCCTGTCCAGGGTGGTCTGAGCAAACAATCGGTCCTTATCAATCAGGAAGTCTGATACGCGTAAATCACTGAACATGTCTGCCTGGCGTAAGCGTTCAAGTTGCGCGACGCGTTGAAACAAAAAGAACAACTGGGTCGGCAAAGCCGCGGCGCGGGGATCGTGATAGAAGCGCTCCAAAAACGGGTTGGCGCCTGCCTCTTCCAGCACGAGTTCGCTGTCGAGCGCCTCGGCGAGCCGCCGTGCAAGGCCCGTCTTGCCGACACCTATGGGACCTTCAATTGCAATGTAACGGGACTCCGCCATGTTCTTCTTCTTGTGCTATTGCCGGATCGAGCCGGCAGCCAGACTGAGCGATTCGTTGCAGCGCCGAACTATCGAGCCCATTAGCCATGGTGGCGACTTTCCCCTGGCCCGGGATCGCGAGCTCCGGCGCAATGTCGAGCAGTGGAAACAATACAAAATTTCGCTCTGAAATGCCCGGATGAGGCACCGAAAGATTTCGCCGGTCGATGATCCGATCGCCGTACAGCAACAGATCGAGGTCGATGACTCGTGGCCCCCAGCGCCCGCCCGACTGGCGTCGCCGGCCCATGCGCTGCTCGATGCTCAACAGCTCGGACAACAGATCTTCAGGTGCGAGGTGGGTCAGCAAGCCGACTACGGCGTTGACGTAATCGGGCTGATCGGCCGGCCCCATCGGTGGATTGCGGTAGAGCCCGGACCTCAGCAGCAGCCGCGTTTGCCGGATATCCGCCAACCTGCGCATCGCATCGCGAACCTGGTCTGCGGGGTCTTCGAGATTCGCCCCGAGCCCGACATAGGCCGGCGACCAGTTGAGCGCGGTCACGGCGAACCTATGGAGGGCGTCGGCACCCGGCGGCGCGGTTTGCGGCGACGGTGAATGCCGAATTCGCGGCGCTGTTCCGCGGCCGTCAGAGTTTGCACCTTTGTCCACCATGCAGCCGTGTCATCGTCCACCTCGCCCAGCACCACGCGCAACATCATCAGATCATAGGCCGCACGAAAATGCCGGTGCGACAGCAGATTCTGCGCGCGGCTACCACGGCGGCGCTCAAATCGCGGCTGAATTTGCAGCACTTCCCGCATCGGGTAAGAAAACCGTTTGGGCAAAGTAATGCGTTGATTTTGTTCAGCCACCAGTTGTGATGCTGCCGCGACCAGCGCCTGCACCTCGGTGAGACCGTCACTCGCGACCAACGCATCGGCCCGTTCGCTGACCGGACCCCACAGAAATACCCCGAACAGGAACATCGGCGTCACCGGTTTGCCCACTGCAACGCGCTGGTCGGTATTCTGCAACGCGGATTCGACAAACCCTCGCCGGGTTTCGCCCCGGTCGTCTGCCAGCCAGGCTGCGGTACTAGGAAACAAATGTTCGAGCAATCCGAGCCTCGAGAGGTACCTGAACGACTCGAGCGCGAAGCCCGCCTGAAAAAGCTTGCCAAATTCGTCGAATAAGCGGGCCGGCGGGACACCGTCAATCAGATTCGCCAGCCCCGGAATTGGGGCGGTCGTGTCGGGATCGATGTCAAATCCTAACTTCGCGGCAAAACGCGCGGCGCGTAGCATGCGCACCGGGTCTTCCCGATAGCGCTGTTCCGGAGCCCCGATCAGCCGCAGCCGACGCCCGCGAACATCATCCATGCCACCCGTAAAGTCATAAATTGAGAAATCCGCGATGTTGTAATAGAGCGCGTTAGCCGTGAAATCGCGCCGCCAGACGTCCTCCTCCAGCGTGCCATACACGTTGTCGCGCAACACCCGCCCAGTCGTTTTTGCCACCTGGTGATGCTCGGACGCTTGCTGTTGATCCTGTCCGCCGCGGAAGGTAGCGACCTCGATGACCTCGCGGCCAAAGCGAACATGTGCCAGGCGAAACCGGCGGCCGATCAGGCGACTATTATTAAAGAGTGCGCGCACTTCTTCCGGGCGAGCATCGGTCGCAATATCGAAGTCCTTCGGGTGCCTTCCCAGCAGCAAGTCTCGCACGCTGCCACCGACCAGAAACGCCTGGTATCCACCGTCCTTGAGCCGATAGAGCACTTTCAGCGCGTTTCGGGAAATGTTCGCCCGGGAGATGCTGTGCTCCGGGCGGGGAATGATTTGCGGTGCGGCTGGGAGGGATTTCTGGGTGTCGATCAACGGTCACCCGCTTCGGCAAAATGAGGTATGGCCGCCTATAATAGCAGCCTCGCCGACTGGCGGCAGAAGCAGATGCCGCATGCTCCCTTCGTCTAGCGGTTAGGACACGGCCCTCTCAAGGCTGAAACACGAGTTCGATTCTCGTAGGGAGCGCCATACTTTTCAATGCTTCACGGCGACTGGTAAATTTGAGAACCGAATTTCTCTAGAATCTCTCTAGAATAGCTCGGGAACTTTCCCGGCCCCGCTGCGATGTAGTTTCGCGAGTGTCTGCTTACGGCCAGAAGCGGACATTAGCCGGACAAAGAAAAACCCCGCCACGATGGGCGGGGCTTTCGTTGTGTCAGTGTCATTCTTAATGTCAGCTATTCCTTGGGCATGACTTGCGGAAACCCGAGGAAGTACAGGATCCCCAGAAGCACTACCACGGCACCTTGTGCCTCGTTGTCTACAACGGTGTAATAGATTCCGCCAAGTAGACAAGCAACCAGCACGGAAATGTTTATGCTTCGAATGTATATGC
>JAPUGB010000092.1 GCA_027293165.1 Gammaproteobacteria bacterium | reverse complement strand
GGCAAGTACTACCGGGATTACGTCAGGGTGATGGACCACTGGTACGAGGCGTTGCCCGGCCGCGTGCACCGCGTGCAGTACGAAGAAATGGTAGCCGACACCGAGGTACAGGTCCGCGCGTTGCTGGACTATTGCGAACTGGATTTCGAAGAACAGTGCCTGAGGTTTTACGAAACCGAACGGTCCATACGCACGCCCAGCGCAGAGCAGGTCCGCAAGCCGATCTACAAAGAAGGTATGGAGCAGTGGCGGAATTTCGAGGCTTACCTCGATCCGCTCAAGGAAGCGTTGGGGCCGGAGATCCGGCAGCGGTATTCCATAGACGATTAGGCATGGACTCACCAGAATCTCTGCAGCGGGCGTTGCATCACCTGCAATCCGGCGCGCCGGCAAAGTGTGTGCATGTGTGCAATGTAATCCTCACCGAGAATCCGGGGTTGATCCAGGCATTGTATCTGCGCGGTTGCGCCGCACTGCAGACCGGCGACATCGCCCAGGCGGCTAGTGACCTCGAAATCGTCTATGGCGAGCATCCGGAGCACCTGCATGCGGCCTATTATTTAGGACGATCCCTGCGCGTAGCCGGCAGGCTTGAAGAGGCGCTGGCGCCATTGCAAGCGGCCCTGACCGAGGACGAACTGGTGGTAAATGCCCGCTACGAGCTCGCCACCTGCCTGGTCCGGTTGCGGCGCAGACCCGAGGCTATCGAGCACTACCAGACCATCCTGGCGGCGCAGCCCGACAACGCCCAGGTGGCCGCCAATCTGGCGGCATCGCTGGAACGCGAAAACCGACTGGATGAGGCCGAAAGCTGGACCGGCAAGGCGCTGCTAATGGATCCGGCCAATGAGACGGCACAAATGACGCGCGCCGCGCTGGATCGACGCAGCGGAAAATTTCCGGAAGCAGCACAAGGACTGCGGAGTTTGATCTCGGAAATCAGCAACCCCATCAACCGCAGCATCGCCTGGAATCAGTTGGGCCAGTGCCTGGAAGGTCAGGGGGACTGGGATGAAGCGTACAATGCCTTCAGTGAATCCAACCGGATCTTAAAGAAGCATCACACAGGCTCCCGCCCCGACCCGCGAGGACCGCACGGTCTGCAGACCCTGGCCCGGATTCAGGAGTGGCTGCAGGATAATCCTATGGCGGCCTGGAATGCGCCGGCCACTCATGATCCGGGCGGTATTGCATTCCTCGTTGGTTTTCCAAGGTCCGGCACCACGTTGCTGGATCGCATGCTCCGGGCACATCCGGATATCGAAGTACTGGAAGAAAAAAGCCTTTTTTCATTCCTGCATCAGGACTGGTCGGAACCCGGTACGCTGGAGGCGCTGGCCGACGCCAACGAAGCGCAGATCACCGATGCCCGTCAAATCTACCGACGGGAAATGTCGCGCCAACGGCGTCAGCCGCAGCGATTCCTTGTGATTGACAAGCTGCCGCTGAATCTGGTCTACCTTTTTCTGATTCACCGACTGTTTCCCGACGCACCGGTCATATTTCTGCAGCGTCACCCCATGGATGTCTGCATCAGCTGCTATTTTCAGGCTTTTGAGCTCGAAGCATCGATGGCCTACTATCTCGATATCCAGCAAACTGCGCAGTACTACCATGCTGTCATGCAAGTGGCGGCACTGACCATGGACCAGTTCGACGGTCCATTACACCAGTTGCGTTACGAAGATCTCGTGGCCGAGCCACAAGCCCAGCTTACGGCACTGCTCAATTTCCTCGCTTTGGAAAAGCACGATTCGATGCTGGAATACCGGCAGCAGGGTGGCAGCGAATCAAGCAACACGCCCAGCTATCAACAGGTGTCGCAACCACTGCATACCCGATCGATTGGCAAGTGGCGACATTACTCAAAACAGCTTGAATCCAGTCATTCTGTCCTGCAGGCTTGGGTGAATCGGTTTGGATACCAGGAAAAGAACGCAGCTAAAAGCGCCGACTAAAGCCCCGGAAATCCGGGCTCATTGTGTTTGTTGCTCAGCTATATTTTGGGTGCTGACCAGTTAACTTTCTCATTGGCCAGCAGAACACAAACGTCGGTCGATCTACATGGAAAGCCTGGAGCAGTGGCCCAACCAAGAGGCGGACCCGAGTCCGCTCAAACAGACCGCGACAGGGCAAAATATGCCCGTCGCATTCTCTTGCGTCAGGGGAAAACGATGCGCAAAATCAAAATCAACAATTCCATCTCGACAAGAATCATTGCCGGAGCATCGCTGTGGGCAATCGGCGCGTCCCCCGGTGTAGGGCGCAAAAACTTTATCGGTGCTACTAGGCAGCCCATTGGTACACATGATGCAGCCGGCCGAGTACAGGTTTTGCTATGAGATGCTTGGCCGACTTTCTCGATAACTTCCTTACATACGGACATGGCGCTCTCTGGCCAAGACTTCGATGAGGCCGCCAGCAATTGTAGTAGGCGGCGTATTCATCGACTGTTCGCTGCAAATGGTGGTGGCCAAGTATGAGCCTGTGATCGAGACATTCGTTACGGATGGTGCGTACCCAACGTTCTGCAAATGCGTTTGCCCTTGGTGCTTTTACAGGCGTACGAATCTGTTTTATCTTGAGTGATGCGACTAGCCGATTGAATGAGGCGCCAAAGCAGTTGTCACGGTCGTGAATGTGGTAGCGTGGCGGCTCTCGCGAAATCCCACAGGCTTCCAGCATTTGTTGCGCCAGCCACTGCGAATTGGGATGCGCAGTGACCCGCGCATGAATGAGTTCACGAGTTCCGTGATGAATGACGAAGAATACATACAGTGTTTGAAACCAGACAGTCTGAACCGTGAATAGGTCGCACGCCCAGATCTCGTCGCTATGCGGGGTCAGGAATTGTCGCCAACCGGGGGAGGGCGTTCCGCTGTATGAACGTCGCATGTATCTGGCGACAGTACGTGCACAAACTCCAAAGCCAAGACGTGCCAACTCTGCCTGAATTCTGCGTTGTGCCCCAAGGGCAGGCTTCGCGCCCCCCACAGGGGATTCTCCCGAGCCATACGGCCAATAAGCTCGCGGAGATTGGGGTCAATTTTCCTGCGTCCAGTTCGGGAGGCGCGGCGTGATCGCCAGCGCCAGTAGGCTATCCAGCCCTTGCGATGCCAGCTAACAACGGTATCCGGCCGTACGACGATCAAGCTCTGGTGCCAACCTGAAAACAATTGGCAGGCAAGGACCCAGAA
>JAPUGB010000091.1 GCA_027293165.1 Gammaproteobacteria bacterium | reverse complement strand
GCTCGTGAATACCCGGGTCCTCGCCGACCATAGGCGGCCCGGGCCAGGCTGCCGGTGGCAGCACCAGCAGAACGGAACCCAATATATCGGCGAGGCGTCTGGCGCCCGTCGAATTAACGCGCATGGTTTGCAATCACTCCGGATCGAATGAATGTGACTGGGTGGTCACTTTGCGCCGCCATTAGGCCCGCTGGCAATACCGATGTCAAGATTTTACCTACGGGCTACTTAACACACGCTTGGGTCGGCCCGATTGTGGCTGCTTCATGTCATTGAGCCGACACGACCAGCTAACAGAACAACTGCGGCTACGCTTGGATCAAATCGAGCGCCGATTTCTCGCAAGGCGGCAGCTCAGCCGTTGCGTTGGCTACCGGCGTTGTTCTTTCACCCCAGCGAAGCACGGCCGCGGCACGCGTCAGGCCGGCGCCGAACGCGGTCATCAACAGATTGTCGCCAGGTTTGATTAGCCCCTCCTCCAGTGACTCGGTCAGAGCGATCGGGACCGTAGCTGCAGATGTATTGCCGTAACGCTGCAGGTTCGTAAATACGCGATCGGCATCGAACCGCAGTCGCTTGCCGAGGCTTTCGACGATGCGGAGATTAGCCTGATGCGGAATCAACATGCTGCAGTCGTTGATTTCCAACCCAGCTCGCTTAAGCGCCGACATGCTGCATTCATGCATGCCTCGAACCGCGCGACGAAAAATCTCCTGCCCGTCGAATCGCTGATCGAATGGCCCACCGTCCCACGACGACAGGTCCATGACGGTACCGAAATTGGCAATCATCAGCGCTTCACCGGCCCCCGGTTCGCAACCGAGGTCCGCGGCCAGCACCCCTGCCCCGCCGACTCCCGGCTCCAGTAGCGCAGCGCCAGCACCATCGCCAAACAGAACGGCGGAATCGCGCGTGCTCCAATCGAGATAAAAGCTCAGTCGCTCGGCCCCGACAACCAGTACCGACTCATGAACGCCGGTCTCGATCAGCCCATTCGCCAACGCCAGGCCGTAGATAAAACCGCAACACCCGGCGTTGATATCGAACGCTGATGCCCCGTCATTGCCGATCAGTTTCTGTATCCGCGACGCGGTGTTAGGGATCAACAGATCCGGGCTGGCCGTGGCGAGGATTACCGCCCCGACCTGCTCCGGTTCGCGACCCGCCGCAGCGAGGGCGCGCATGGCGGAAACGTAACCTAGATCGGCAACCCCAACGTGGGACACGCGCCGTTCCCGGATACCGGTACGGCTCGTGATCCACTCGTCACTGGTATCCATGATGGTGGCGAGATCATCATTGGTCAGCACTGCCGGCGGCAGACACTTTCCCCATCCGGTAATCATTGCGGGCATCGAAGGGCTGCCTCCATTTCCCGGTTTCGAGCCTGTACAGAGCGCGGCAACAAGCTCACTCTACCGCTGTTTGCGCAACCTGAATAGAATCGCATGAGCTGCACCGTAACTGACCGCCCATCGAACAGGAGGAGTTGCCCCAATGCCGATTGATAGTACCGGCCTGGTCGTTGTCGGCGGGACGATAGCCATCGTTATTGCTGTCGTGTTCGTCCACTTCGAGGGTTTGCAATGTTTCTCCAATTTTTTGCCGTTTAGACGACTGAAACCGCGGCTGCAGGTTGCCACGCTCGTCTGTGGGCTGTTGCTGCTCCATTCGATCGAGATCTGGATTTTTGGGTTCGGTTATTACCTGTTGCTCCTGTTCCCGGGCAGTGGGGCTATCGAGGGTGTGGTGGCGACGTTCGCATTGGAGGACTACGTCTATTTTTCGGCCACTGCTTATTCGACGCTGGGCTACGGGGAGATCTACCCGGTCGGACCGATACGCCTGCTGACCGGTATGGAAGGCCTGACGGGCCTGCTGTTGATTACCTGGTCGGCGTCCTTTACCTATCTGGAAATGCAGCGTTACTGGGTCAAGAGAGACTGAAGACAGCGTCGTGATCGACCGCGAAGCTTAATCTTCGACCCCGAGCCGTTTGTGCATGATCGGACTGGTGGTCGTGTACTGCAGATGTACTTTTTTGCCCGGCTCAATAATTGCCTTGGCCGCAAAGGCCGCCAGCGCCGCCTCATGGAAACCGCTGAGTATCAGTTTCTTTTTGCCCGGATAGGCACTGATATCGCCAATCGCGAATATTCCGGGAATACTGGTCTCGAATTTGGCGGTATCCACGTTGATCGCTTTTCGATTGATGTCGAGACCCCAGCCGGCGATCGGGCCAAGCTTCGGCGACAGTCCGAAAAAAATCAACAAATGGTCGGCTTCCAGCGTTCGGAACTCGCCTTCCTTGGGGCCAACCTCGACCGACACCAACCGCGTTCCGTCACTTTTAAAGCCCACTACGTTTGCACAATCAATAACGTCGACCTGGCCAGCGGATGCCAATTTCTTCAGCGCATTGACCGACGCCGGCGCAGCACGGTATTCATCGCGGCGATGGATCAGTGTCAGCTGGGTTGCTGATTTCCACAACTCCAGTGCCCAGTCGAGCGCTGAGTCTCCACCACCCAGCACGACGAGACGCTTGCCGCTGAAAATTCCTGGATCACGCACGCGATAGTGTACTGCCGAGCCTTCCAGCGCATCGATGCCATCGACACGAAGCTTTCGCGGCTGAAAGGACCCAACCCCGCCGGCGATAAACACGGTTTTCGCGTGGAACATGTTGTCGGCAGACGTCTTAATCTCAAAATAACCGTCCTGTTGTTTGACTTCGGTTACTTCCTGACCGAGGTACATACCGGCATCAAAGGGCTCAATCTGCTTCATCAGGTTGGCGACGAGCTCCTCGCCGCTGCAAACAGGTATCGCAGGAATATCGTAAATCGGTTTGTCTGGGTATAACTCGGCACACTGCCCACCGACGATGGGCAGCGAGTCAACGACATCAGCCTTAATCCCCAGCAGTCCGAGTTCAAACACCTGGAACAGCCCGCATGGGCCTGCGCCGATGATAAGTGCGTCTGTCTGAATAGGCATGCGTGTTCGATACCCGGGAATACACGGAAACCATGAGGCGTTCCGACCAGCCGGGAATAGTACTGATTACCGATGGCGCCAACAACTGGCGCACTTGCATATGGATATATCGGCGATGTATATACCGACTTTATTCGTAGAAAATATTCAGCGCCAAGGAGGGCGCGTTGGCGGAGTTCAGTCGAGGGTAAACTCCACGACGTCCCACTGGACCGTTTCTTCTTGCCGCGCCAACAACAGAATTGCCTCGGCAATGATGCGATCGTTCCACTCCACTATTTGTTCGGCGAATTTCTCAACTTCTGGTGGATCCACCGCGTTTCCCCCGAATTCCTTGATTCCGAGTATCGGTACTTGATTAGCCTTCGCGGCATCCATCTGGTAGCTACTCAGAGTGGTATGCTTTCGATTCATGGCAACGGGCAGGACCATTACTTCTGCTGCCTTAATCTGCTTCAGCAATTCCTCCTTCCGGCCCTCCATGCCGCCACCAGCTGGCACGTTGTCCGGATTGCTGCAGTTCTGGTAGAAAAACCTGTCGCGGCTCTCAAAGTATTCAAACACTCTGGCGTAGTCTTCATCTTCCGCGAAGGCATGGGAAACGAAAATCCGAATTGGGTTCTTCTCCGACATGGCGGTTGCCTCCTGCAGCCCAACTGCTGCAGCGATATGTAATGCGAGTGGCCATTTAGGCCCAAAACGGGTGAAACGGCAAGGGTGCAGGGACTAAACTGTGACGCGTATGCGAATATTGCTGTACAACATCCGTTACGCGATTGGAATGGGTGACCCCGCGCCGGTACGGCTGCCCGGCGCCAGATATCTGTTCAGCGGGTCGGGGACACTGAACCGGATTACCGATTTCATCAAGGAACAGGACCCGGATATCGTCGGCCTGATAGAAGTCGACACGGGCTCCGTCCGCAGCGGACGTGTCAATCAGGCCGAGGCCATCGCAGAGTCGATCGGCCATTATTCCAGTTATGAATGCAAATACGGTGAAGACTCGGTCAACCAAGTACTGCCCATCCTGCGTAAGCAGGCTAACGCCTTCCTCGCTGCACCAAGAATTCATGGTGAACGGTTTCATTACTTCGATACCGGCATCAAGCGACTGATCATTGAACTGGAACTGAATGACGTTGCGATTTTTCTCGTGCACCTTTCGCTAAAGTACCGGCATCGGCATTTTCAGTTGCGGCATCTCTATGAACTCGTGGACCGTTCGGAAAAACCCGTTATCGTTGCTGGCGATTTCAATACCTTCTGGGGCGAGAATGAGATATTTCTATTTATGAAGGCCGCTGGGTTGCGCAGCGCCAATATCGATGGGATTCCCTCTTACCCCAGCCGCGCCCCGCGCTTGGAACTGGACTTCATCCTCTATAGCGACGGGATCGACGTCAGCAACTTTTCTGTCCCAACCGTCACTTTTTCCGACCATCTGCCGCTGCTTTGCGACTTCGAGGTAGCCGCTGCGAGATGAGTGCACCCAGCGCCAGCGAACCAGGAAGTAACAGCCGGGATTCCAACGGCACGAACTGGCAACTGCAAGTAGATGCCGAAGGGCTTGCGTGGCTGTGCCTGGACAAGAAGTCGGGAAGCACCAACGTGCTGACGCGTGAAGTCCTGTTCGAACTGGAATCTATCGTAGCCGGCCTGACCGCAGCCCCACCGACGGGCCTGGTCATTTATTCGGGCAAGAGCAACGGATTTATTGCCGGAGCCGACGTCAATGAATTCCCCGACATTGATTCCGAAGCCGCTGCCTACGATCTGGTTCGTCGAGGCCAACGAATATTTGACGCGTTGGAGCAACTCCCCTGCCCTTCGGTGGCCGTGATCGATGGGTTTGCCCTCGGCGGGGGACTGGAGCTTGCGCTGGCCTGCACCTATCGGCTGGCGATCGCCAGCGACCAACGCACACTTGGGCTGCCCGAGGTACAACTCGGTTTGCACCCCGGTTTTGGCGGAACCATTCGCGCCGTGCAGTTGCTCGGGGTGCGCCAAGCCATGCCGCTGATGCTAACCGGCAAGTCCGTCAGCCCCAGCGTGGCAAGGCGAATCGGTCTGGTGGACGGTCTGGTCAGTGCGGAAGACTGGCGCGTCGCGGCCGCGAAACTGACTTGGTCGCCACCGCCGCGGCGATCGGCACCCTGGATAGACCGGCTGCTGGCTTTGGCTCCATTGCGCGCGATCGTCGCCCCGGTGTTGCGGAAACAAACCGCCAAACAGGCCCGAATCGAGTTCTACCCCGCTCCATTCGCGATCATTGATATGTGGCATAAGTACGGCGGGCGCGGTGAAGCCGCCTTCGAAGCCGAGGCGCGCTCCTTTGCCCGACTGATTGCGACGCCCACATCAAGGAACCTGGTCCGCGTATTCTTTCTGCAGGATCGATTGAAACAGTCCGCCGGCGCGCGGCATGAGCC
>JAPUGB010000090.1 GCA_027293165.1 Gammaproteobacteria bacterium | reverse complement strand
AGCAGACACTCGCGGGCGCCTCCTCGGCCCCAAATTCGGCTATCCGGCATTTTTCGTACTTCTGAGAGTCCGCTTTCGACGCAAAGCGGACTCTCAGATTTCCTCAATGTAAGTGACACGACGCAAGCCGAGTTTGCGAAGATACCAATCGCTCGGGTTTTTCCTGGTGCCATCCAATAGCGATCCCAGATAGCTACTCTTGATTTTCAAATGCCGGGCGGCAGGCCGCAAACCGCCGTGTGCCTTCACTGCTTCCTTGATTTTCCGCCGTATCAACGCTTGCTCTTGTCTGGTTGGTGGTTTGATTACTGTATATCTCATCGTTTTCCTCTATAGAGGTAATTGCCAATGCGCTTTGTCTTATATCATTATAGAATCGCCCTGCAGATTATGGGGGCCGGGATATGTCCGTAAGTGTCCGCTTATGGCCGAAAGCGGACGTTCACCCGGCCTGATCCTCGCGACATTTTTGCTTACCGCCTGACGGGGACACGACGGTACAGCACGGAAAGTCGGGCATTCCAGCGCAAACGAAAACCAACAGACAGGTCGGATTTGCAACGGTTTGGGCTAAATGGGTATGGTGTACGTCGGACCCCGGGACCGCATGCGCCCATCCACGGATAATAAGGGAGAACAACATGGCTGATAAACCGTCAACCATCGTCGCCGCAGTGCTGATTAGTATTGTTGGCGGGTTTCCATTGTTTACGCTGCCGATTGTTGGTCCTGTTTTGCAGGAACAACTCGGATTTACCATTCAGCAAGCGGGACAGGTTGCGCCCATCGAAGTGTTTGGCGTTGGCCTCGCTTCCGTTATGGCGATGTTCTGGATTCGCCGGATAAACTGGCGTATCGCGGCGCTCATCGCGGTCGCTGCGGTAGTGATTGGAAACATCCTGACAATTTATCTGTCGGATCCCACCGCTATTACCGTGACTCGATTTTTCGTCGGCTTTGTCGGAGAAGGGACGGCATTTGCACTCGGTCTCACGATCATCAGCGACACGAAAGAAACGGATCGCAATTTTGCATACGTGATAGCGGCCCAGGTTGCATTCGGGGTTATTACCTTGCTGACACTGTTCCGTCTATCCGCCATGTTCGACAGCATCGGAGGAATCTACATTCCGCTGGCCGCGGTTGCGGCATTGAGCTTGATCATGTTGAGGTTTATCCCTGACGGCGGAGCGAAAGAAGTTCAGGAAACACAGGCGGTGCAGGCCGCATCCATGGCGAGCCCATTGGTTGGATTGCTGGTCATGTTGATCTGGTGCACGGGTCTGGGTGCGGTTTGGGCTTTCATGGCGTTGATGGGAGTCGCAGCGGGCCTAGATTCCACATCCGCCGGTGACGCTCTGGCGGTCAGTTCCACGATTGCGATTGCCGGTGCACTCGCGGCGTCGGCAATGGGGGATAAATTTGGACGCCTCGCCCCGGTCTCGATCGCGCTGATCGTGCAAGCGGTCATGATCAGCATGCTGACAGGAGAAATGTCGTTCCTGCGGTTCGCCGCGACCGCAGCAATTTTCCAGATATTCTGGAACCTGACCGGGCCCTACATCATGGCAACCATTGCCAGCAGCGATGCCAGCGGGCGCGCGGCCGTTTTGATCCCGGCCGCGCAAACCGGTGGTTTCTTTCTCGGACCGTATATCGCGGCACAACTGGTGACTGAGCAAAATCTGTTTCCGGCCAACGTCTTGGGAATTGCCGGCTGCCTGATTTCGCTGGTGATATTCGTGCCGCTGGTGCTACGCATCAACAAGACGACTGCAGCACAGGCGGCGCCGTAAGCAAGTCACCTGCGGGCAAATCGAGCTTGGCGCTGCTTTCGCCGGATCGATTGGCGTCAGTCGACGAGCAAGCGTCGGAAAGGCGGCGTCATCATCTGTTGATATCCGTCGTCGCGGCGAACGACAAATGCCGCGGCCATGCCGTGTTCCTGCGCGAGCGCTAAACCGCGCTCCGGCCCGAGTACCATCAACGCGGTGGCCATTGCGTCGGCATGCATAGCCGACGGGTCAATGACACTGACCGATGCCAGTCCGTGTCGCACCGGTGCAGCGGTCGTTGGGTCGATAGTGTGTGAATATCGCTGGCCGTCCTCGACATAGAAATTTCGATAGTCGCCGGAAGTCGCGATCGACAGATCGGCGAGTTCTACAATGCCGTCCAGGCGTCGCGTTCCGATGGCGGGATGTTCGACGGCGATGCGCCATGGTTTGCCGTCAGGCCTGGTGCCGCGGCCCCGCACTTCCCCGCCGATTTCGACGAGGTAGGATGAAATTCCATAGTCATCCAGCACGCGGGCGATTTCATCCACTCCAAACCCTTTCGCGATCCCTGACAGATCGATCGACATGCGCGATGTCCGTTTGCGTATTCCGGGCGGGTCATCACGCAGCTCGATGCGTTCATAGCCGGTCGCCGGACCCGCTATCTGAGACCGGTCTGCGGCCGGCTGCTTTCCTGCAAGAGACTCCGGCCCAAAGCCCCAGGCGTTGACCAGCGGTGCAACGGTGATGTCGAACGCCCCTCCGGTCAGCTCACTGACAGCATGTGCATGCGCGACAACGGTGTACAGATCGGTCGACACGCTGATCCAGTCGACGCTGCGAGCAGTATTGAACCGTGAAAGCTCCGACTGCGGATCATAGGTGGACATCGCGCTGTTAATTTGTTCGAGTCGCTGTTCAATCCGGGGTTCGAGTTCGGTCAGACAGTCGGGAGTCGGACAGTTTGCCAGCTTTACCGAATAGCTGGTCCCCATCGTCTCGCCGACGATAGACAGCGAATGGGGTTTGGGGGCACAAGCGCTCAGACCTGCGTTTATCAACGCTGCCGTACCAGCGGCCACGAATACTGAACGAATTCGGCTGTGCATAGGGTTGTGACGGACGGCCGATGATTGCTGCGATCACGCGCAGAGCAATGCGTGATGATGATTAGCGTCGGGGTAGCCGGTAGAGACTATCATAATGAATACAAACGGCTTCATTGCGCCACTAGGCAGCAGTGCTGTGGAGGCCGTTAGATCCGCCACTGATATCCGGGCGTTGTCTGACGGTCCACGAGTCGGTAAGGTTCGGGGGGACCATCGATAACGCGAGAATTACATGAACACAAAACGCTTAATGGTCGCGCTGGCCGGGGGTGCTCTTTATCTGTCCATATCCGTAGCTGCCGTTGCGCAGCTGCACGACCCGCGCGCGTTAGAGGCTGATCCGGCGACCGCCGATGGACCAATTGCGCCGATGCTCGCCGGGTTGGGTGACTATGAATTTGACGTTTCGACCGATAATGAGAGGTCGCAGTACTTTTTCAATCAGGGCCTGCGCCTGACGTACGGATTTAATCACTCCGAGGCGCTGCGCGCTTTTAAGGAAGCTGCGCGGCTCGATCACGACAATGCGATGGCCTATTGGGGCTGGGCTCTGGTACTCGGGCCCAACCTGAACCTCCCGATGCAGCCGCAAGTTGTCGAGCAGGCATACAAAGCGATACAGCAAGCGCAAGCGCACAAAAATTCGGTCAGTGAACGCGAACGTGCCTATATCGACGCACTGGCAACGCGTTATTCGGAAAACCCGGAAGCGGATAGGGCGGCACTCGACGCGGCCTACGCCGCCGCGATGTCAGAGTTGACCAAGGCCTATCCTGATGATCTCGATGCGGCGACCTTGTATGCCGCTTCATTAATGAACCTGAGCCCGTGGAATTACTGGAGCCGAAACGGCACACCGTATCCCCGCACTGAACTGCTAATCGCGGCGCTGGAGTCGGTCATGGAGCGAAATCCCGAGCATCCTGGTGCGGCACATTATTACATTCATGCGGTCGAGGCCGTTTGGCCGCAATCGGGCGTGGCAGCCGCCGATACGCTGCGCGAGTTAATGCCCGGTGCCGGCCATATCGTGCATATGCCGTCACATATCTATATGCGCGTCGGCCGCTACGCTGATTCAGTCGCCGTCAATCAACTGGCTGCCCAGGCCGATGAGCGGTACATCGCCAGTTGTCGGGCCCAGGGCATCTACCCGGTCAATTATTACCCGCATAACGTGCATTTCCTGGTCTGGGCCGCGATGTCCCAGGGCAGCAGCGCGATAGCCATGCAGGCGGCCCGGAAAATCCAGATCAGCATCCCGGAGGCGCTCGATGTAGAAGATGAATTGCCGAATGATGTCTATGCGGATGCGTGGATTCTCTACGAAACCTTTCTGACGCAGCCGCTGTTTGCAATGGCGCGCTTTGGCTGGTGGGACCAGGTTCTGGCTGAACCGCAGCCGCCGGATGAAGCGCGTTATATGACCGGCGTTTGGCACTATGCGCGTGGCCTGGCCTATGTGCACACCGGCAGTCGCGGCAAGGCCGGGCGCGAGTTGAAGCAACTTCAGGCAATCATCGAGGAACCCGGTACGCGCGATTATCCGGTCAGCGCCAACGGTGGGTACGGGCTTCTCACGATGGCGTCAGAGATCTTGGCCGGAGAAATTGCAGCCAGCAAAAAGAATTACACGGAGGCATTGGCCCACCTGGAGCGGGCCGTGCGTCTGCAGGATGGATTCTTTTATATAGAGCCGCCGGACTGGTATTTTTCGGCCCGCCATATTCTCGGCGCCGTGCTCCTAGAAGCCGGTTATCCGGACGAAGCCGAGACCGTTTACTGGGCCGACTTGCAACGAAATCCAGAAAACGGCTATGCATTATTCGGCTTGATGCAAAGTTTAAAGGCGCAGGCTAAAAACGACGCAGCCGCATCAGTCGAATCCAGATTCCGGGCGGCGTGGTCAGATGCCGATGTACAACTGACCAGTTCACGTTACTGATTGCGGCCCTCAATGCGGACTATGTATTGTTCGGTCTTGTTGCGATGGGTATGAACGGGCCGCCGGCGATGCGTATTGGCCTGGGTCTTACCGCGGTCCTGTTGTTCCTGAGTGCCTCGGGCTGGGGCCAGGACTGGAGCTACTATGGGTATGACCCGGGCGGTTCCCGATTTTCGCCGCTGGCCCAGATCGATCGCGACAACGTTGATCGGCTGGAACTCGCCTGGAGTTTCCGGCACGGCGATCTTGAGCGTAACCCGGACCGGAAAGCATTCGCCGCATTTCATGCGACACCGATTTTGGTGCCCGAGGCCGCGGGCCGCTCATTAATATTCTGCACACCGTTCCATCGCGTCATCGCATTGGATCCCGGCACTGGCGGACTACGCTGGAGCTTCGACCCGGAAGTCAGCTACGGCGATTTTCCGACGCGTTTGAAATGCCTGGGGCTAGCGTACTGGCAGGATCCACAGGCATCAGACGGCGCGGCCTGTGCCCACAGGGTCTATGTGGGTACGAGCGACCGGCGTTTGATCGCATTGGATGCGCGTAGCGGTCGAGCGTGCAAGGACTTTGGGGTCGACGGCCAGGTTGATGTGAATCCGCTGATCAAGTCAACGCCGCCGGTACCAGACAACCTCTGGGGCATCGTATTTTCGGCGCCGCCGGTCGTCGTCAACGGCGTGGTCGTAATTGGCGGCATTAACAACATGAAGAACCAGTATGCGTCGGCGGCCAATGGTTCGATTCGCGCCTTCGACGGCCGAACCGGGGCCTTGCGCTGGGTGTTTGATCCAATCCCTCATGATCCGAGGGATCCGGAGTTTGGCAATTGGGAACCGGGCAGCCTGGCGAAAACGGGCGGGGCCAATGTATGGAGCTTGCTGTCCGTTGATCAGGATCGCGACCTGGTGTTTTTGCCGACGGCGAGTGCCTCGCCGAATTTTTATGGTGGTACCCGGCCTGGTGACAATCGGTATGCGAATTCATTGGTTGCGTTGCGCGGGGCAACCGGGGAAGTCGTCTGGCACTTTCAGGCGGTCCATCACGACGTTTGGGACTGGGACCTTCCCGCGCAGCCGATGTTGGTCGATATCACGCGTGATGGAATCAAGGTGCCGGTAGTCGTGCTGTTGACCAAGCCCGGAATGGTGTTTGTGTTTCATCGCGAGACCGGCGAACCATTCTTTCCGATCGAAGAACGGTCCGTGCCTGTCGACGGTGTGCAAGGCGAAGTGCTGTCGCCGACGCAGCCGTTTCCGGTCAAACCTCCTTTGCTGATGAAAACCGGTATCACACCGGAAGATGCGTGGGGAATGACCTTACTTGACCGTGGCGCCTGCAGGGACATGATCGCGAGCTCTCGCCATGGCGATATCTTTACCCCTCCCAGCACCGACGGTTGGATCATGTATCCGGGCACTGGTGGCGGCATGAACTGGGGTGGCGGCGCCTTCGATCCCAATCGAAATTTGCTGGTAACAAGCGTTTCGCAGGTCGGAATGTGGCTTAAATTGATGTCGGCTACGGACGCTGAACTCAACGCGCCGTTTGATCCTTCGGTTGGCGCTCCGATGGGACCAAAGGCGCCGATTCGTGGGACGCCTTACGCATTGAAGCAGGGAATACTGCTCAGTCCCATGTTTATGCCATGCACGGCACCGCCGTGGTCGAGTCTGCTTGGCGTCGATTTGGCAGCCGGCGAGATTAACTGGTCGATACCGTTGGGTGTCATCGACAAAATGGCGCGCATGCCGTTACCGATGAAGTGGGGAACGCCAACCGCCGGCGGGCCGATCATTACCGCGGGTGGTTTGGTCTTCGTCGGCTCGACAGCGGATCGGCGCTTCAGGGCATTTGATATCGACACGGGTAAAGAACTCTGGGTAACCGATATACCGAAGTCGGCACACGCAACACCGATGACCTACGCGGTCGATGGACGGCAATTTGTCGTTATCGCCGCTGGCGGGCACATGTTTATCGACGCTACGGAGATCGATGACTACCTGCTGGCCTATGCGCTTTCAGAATAGTGCGATTTAGAAGAACGTTTCAGGACTCCGCTGAGCCGAACAGCGCGAACCGCAACTACTCCAGAGTCCTGATGCTAGCAACGGTCTCAGAGTGAACGTGGCGGCGGACTCTGGGGCGGACCTACCGCTTTTGGGCTAAAGTCGCGGTTCACGTACTCGGGCAGTGCGTGAGATTTCAACACAAGATCAGCTACAACATAGGTGGACCGATATGGAAGCTGGCAAACACAGTTATATGGCGGAAGCGACGGCCTTGTTGAGGGCCGCGCACCAAGTGCTGGACGCTGACCCCAAGATTCTCGAGGACCCTTTGGCATTAAGCTTGCTGGGGTCGGATACGGAAGAACGGATCCAGGCAGACCTGGAGAGAATGCAACGTGAGCATCTGCGTGGGGCCCGGGCGTTCGCCGTCATGCGGAGCCGGTTCACTGAGGATGCACTCGCGGAGGCTGTTGCGCGCGGCGTGGGGCAATACGTGGTCCTCGGCGCCGGGCTGGATACCTTTGCATACCGCAATCCCTTCCCCGAAGATGAACTGACGGTGTTCGAAATCGATCATCCGGACACCCAACGCTGGAAGCTCGGTCGGCTCGATGCCGCCGGCGTCACACCCCCGGCGAATGTTCATTATCTGCCGGTCGATTTCGAGAAGCAGTCACTG
>JAPUGB010000009.1 GCA_027293165.1 Gammaproteobacteria bacterium | reverse complement strand
TCTCCAGCGGCTGGAGCAACTACGGGGGCTCCGGCATGCGCGGCAGCGTATCGGTAAGCGGACTGGTAAGATGCAGATGCTCCCGTGGCGGAAATAGTATCCCCAATTAGCGCTAATCCAGAGCCTACGGTTTCACTCCACTGGACGGCTTCGATGACGCTGGCGCGGTAATGCTTGAGGTTCGCAAACAGGAACAATAGCGCGAACGAACCGGCGACCACTGCGACGATCGAGACGGAGTAGCGCAAAGCTGCATCGTCGCCGAAGACAAAATCGGTGACCGCCGCAACCGCCGAGGCCCCCAGGCTTAAACCGAGCACATTGATGACGAAATAATAGATCGCGGTTGTCTGGCCACGCAGCTGATTCGGCACGATCATCATCAGCGCGGCGCCGGCCGTGGCCGTTGGAATGGCGGCGCCGATTGTAGCCGGGACGAGCATTGCGACCGCCAGTTCAGGGGTCGGCATTAGCGGTACCAGTGCCGACGCGATCACCAGAATGATCGCGCCGATCAGCGTCATGCGCATATGAGCATCGCGGTAACCCCTGGAATAAAGCCAGTCGGAGAGCCAACCGCCAGCATTCACGCCGATTGGGCCGGCAGTCAACGCGATGATGCCGTAGGCCAGGCTGACATCGGGGATCGACCATTGCCAGGTGCGCAGGAACATCGTCGGGATCCAGAACAGAAACCCGTAACCGAGGATCGTGACGACAGACATGCCCAGGAAATGTGTGCCATAGGTACGCCATCGCTGAGTCAGGAAACGCACTGTTTCGCTGATCGATACCTCTTCACGCGTTTCGCCACGGTCCGTCGTGACCTGGAGTTTGTCGCGACGCTCGGGCTCGCGGACCGTAATCATAAGTGCGGCAATTAGCAGCCCGGGAAGTCCGATGAGTATGAATACGAGCTGCCACGCGAATAACTCGCCGACGATCGGCAGTGTCACGCGCGGCGTGTCAAACGCGAACGCGATGATTTGTCCGCCGACAACCATGGCCACCCCGGCACCAAGTGAAACCCCCATGTTGTAGAAGCTAATTGCTCGCCCGCGTCGCTTCCGGGGAAAATAGTCGCTGATCAGCGAGTACGCGCTTGGATTCAACGTCGCCTCGCCGACTCCGACACCGATCCGGGCCAGGAATAATTGCGGGAAATTCCGCGCCAGACCACAGGCCGCCGTCATCAGGCACCAGATCGTGACGCCGGCCGCGATGATGCCACGCCGGCTCCGCCGGTCGGCAAGGCGACCGATCGGGATGCCGAGCGCCGTATAGAAGATGCCAAACGCCAGCCCAAGCAGCAGGCTGATCTGGAAATCAGTGATCTCCAGATCCTGGCGGATCGGTTCGATAAGCAGCGCAAGGATCTGACGATCGAGGAACGAGAACATATAGGCGACCGTCAGCACCACGACGACATACCAACTGTACACAGGCGATGGGTAACTGGGCTTCCCGGTATCCGCAGTCGCTGCTTGTTCAGATTCCGCCATCGTGCGTTCCTCGTGTCTGACCGTATTAGTTTGGAGTTCAGTGACAGGTCGTGCAGGTGTCGAGTCGCGCAAGCATCTGGGCAGCGCTGATCGCCGGTGTCATCGTGCTGTCCGCGCCGTGGCATCGACTACATTCATAGGCACGTTCGAGCACGAGCGCGTGCGAGATCTCGAAATGCCAGTAACCGGGGCGCCGCGTGTCGATCATCGCCTGCAACACGTCGCGGCCTATCGGAACTACCGTCGATGGTGTCTCGCCGCCGGGTAGATGAACCGCTTGTGCCGGCGTGTCCAGACCAAGGTCCGCTGCGGCTGTCCGGCCCGCGATGCGCCCCGTCAATAATGACGGCCCAAGGAAGGTTCCGGAGCCGCCATGACTGCCGTTGATGCCGGCAACGCCCGTCAACTCGCCGGCTGCGTACAGACCCGGTATCAACCGCCCTTCGGTGTTGAGTACGCGCCCATCCAGATCGATGGCGGGACCTCCCATACTTTTGCGCGTCGTCGGAAACAGTTGCATTGCGTAGAAAGGCGCCTGGCCTATCGGTGCCGGAATCTCGGCATCAGTCCCGGGCCCGAAACGCTGGAAATCCCGGTCTTCTCCGCTCTCAATCTGCGCATTGAAACGCGTTACCGAGGTGATGAGCGCTTGTGCCGGCAACCCGGCGGCGATCGCGAGTTCTTCAATGCGGTTGGCGCTTTGTGTCAGCGCTGGGTTTAACAGTATTTCCTCGTTCACGGTCTTCGGAGTGAGCCACGGTGCGTCACGGACGCCAAAACTTTTTTTGCCGCGTTCGTCGAAAACGAGCCAATGAGTTGCCGAATCCTGTTCAAAAAGCGCCGCCTCGACGACCTTGCTGCTGGCTGCCTCATTGACGAACCGTCGGCCATCCGCATTGACCCAGATTGCCGCCGGATTCTGCGTCACGAGAGCCCGTCTACCGTCGGACGTTCGGGGATCGGGCAGGCCGTTGATGAACGTCACCTGGTGATCCATTAGCACGAACGCGGCGCCGGCCTGTTCCGCAAGCCGATAACCGTCGCCGCTCGCAAACTGACCCGACCCGATTAGCAGCCTGTCGGGAAACGCTCGGTCGCTGCGCCAGTTGTCCCGGACCATTGTCATCTCGCTTTGAAAACCACCGGTCGCCAGGATGACGGCGGCGGCACGAAATTCGGTTGATGCACCGCTGCGCAAGTTCTCGCTAACAACTCCTGCAACCTGCTGTTCATCGACGAGCAGCCCTGTAGCCCGTGTATTCCACAGGAACCTGATGTTCGGCATCTGCAACGCTTGCCGCATCATTGGCACAACGACTTTGACGGCCCGCCCACCGGCAAAGTGGAAACGAGGCACTGTACTTTCCGGCGTATCAATAAGGATATTGAATTTGACGCCCATGCCAGTCAGCCAGTCATGAATGTCACGGTCGGATAATTCCACATATTGGCGCACCCACTCCGGGTCCGCATCTTCTCCCCAGGCCATCAAATCGGCGAACGCGATGTCCGGCGTGTCGGTGTGTCCGCGCTTGGCTTGCAGCTCGGTTCCCACCAGCGCGAATCCGCCGGCTTTGACTGCATGCCCGCCGCCAACCGAGTTGGCATCGAGC
>JAPUGB010000089.1 GCA_027293165.1 Gammaproteobacteria bacterium | reverse complement strand
GCCTCACTCCCACCCTGATAACGCCCCATCAGCAGTACGCCGGATTTCTGGTCCACCGGCACCGGTACCACCGCGCTCAGCGGGAAGTCGGCGTTGTCACCGTGAAAATGAAACGAATCGATATTCTCCGCGGTGATTTCGTTGTATTGAATGACCGATGCGTTCGCTACGATGCGGTTGCCCTCGCGGCTCAACACAGCAGAGGACGCCTCGGGGCTGGCCAACTCCTGATGACCATGACCCAAGCCTTCCATGACCCAGGCGGTTTTAATATCGACAAAGATCGCCTCGTCATCCGGTGAGAAATTGGGCGCCAACACGCCGGCGATTTTCATCTTCAGCGGGTAGACTCCCGCCAGATCGAACACGGTTTCCGGCGACGACACCACCGTGTCGCCGGCTCCCAGCCTCAAGCTCCGCGCGACCCTTGCACCGATCACGGCTTCACCCAGCGTCGCCATCATGCGGCCCTGGGCCAGTGACAATCCCCGGAATTCGAAATAATCCAAGGTCGTTCCAACTATAGGGTGGCCACGAGAACGAAACCGCACATATAAAGGTATCGGCGTTGCCAATCCCCATGCACCGATGCGCTCAGCTTCGGCATACCGGGTTAACGCCGGCGTATCCGACTCGAAATACAGCGAATTCAATGCAAGCTCCAATGGACTGCCCCTCGCGCCCACCAGCAGCGGTGTCGCACCGGCCCGGGCCGTCAGTTGCTCAGCGCTCTGGTCCACCAGCACGTTCAAACCCACCGGCAGGTAAACAATCAACATGATCGATGCGATCAGAATGCCCGTCTTGATGCGGTGATAAGCGATGTAACGCCAGGCGAGATACAGCACATCTTTCATACCGGCTGCATCGCTTCGGCAGACTGTTCTGCCGGCCCGCTATAGTGAAATTGCTTAAAGTCGATAACGGTCGAAAAGCGGCCGATCAGATCGTGATCATGGGTCACGGTGATCAGCGTCGCGCTTTCACGATTGGCGTAGTCGAACAGTATGTCCAGCACCCGGTTCTTGTTGGCGGGATCGAGATTGCCAGTCGGTTCATCGGCCAACAGTAGCGGTGGGCGGGTGATCAACGCACGGCAGACCGCAGCCCGCTGGCGTTCGCCCTGGGACAGCTGATCCGGATAGCGCGCCAGCTTGTCCGCGATTTCAACTTCGTCGGCCAGTTCGAGCGCGCGGTCGCGTATTTCACGTGTAAGGGCTAAAGCACTGCTGACCCTGAACGGCAGCAGGATATTGTCCAGCACGGTCAGATACTCGAGTAGTTCAAACTCCTGAAACACGAGCCCGATGACCGAAATCCGGAACTCCCTGCGGTCGGCCTCGCTAAGGCTTGCGATGTTGACACCGCGGGTCTCGATACGCCCGCTTGCCGGCAATGCGATGCCGGCAATCAGATTCAGCAGCGTCGTTTTGCCGCTTCCGCTCGGCCCGGTTATAGCTACAGACTCACCGTCACTGACATTCAGGTCAGCAATCCTCAGGTTGAAATCACCCTGAGGATAGGAGAAATAGAGATCCGTAAGTTGAATCACTCTTTATATATACGGCCAGTGCGGCAGCACTACCCCTGCCATTTTTATGTTTCGGGCGCCAGAGTATACCGCGGCGAAACGGGAGATGACGGAACCGACATTGACATAAAACGATGCAGTGCGCGTAACTCTGTAAAAACTGCCACAAGAATGGCGCTGCTTCTGGGTCTGTGGTAGCGTTTCTGTCAGTGATGCAGAAGCGATTGCTCCGGCATCAGATAAACCGGCATGACGAATAAAAACAATCAGAGCCAACCGGCGCAACTCAGTCTTGCTGACGGAAGCCACGACAGTCTGCAGGCAACGCTGACAGGTGACTGGCTGCTCGGCAACGGGCTGCCCGATGCGGATCAGGTCACCGCACGCTTTGCCGGGGCGTCCCGGTTGCAGCGGCTTGAATATGCGACGCCGGGTCTCGGCCACTGGGACTCTGGGCTGATGACGTTTCTGGTCAACATCCAGCGCAATGCCGACGACGCCGGTATTGCCGTCGATTCATCAGGCCTTCCCGAAGGCGCCCAGAAGCTGCTGCATTTGGCCTTCGCCGTCAAGGAGCGCGAAGGCGCACGGCGGGTATTCAAACGCGAATCGTTCTTCGAGCAGGTCGGTAAAGCGACGGATGAAATGTGGCAGCAATCGCTTGCGCTGGTTAGCTTCCTCGGCGAACTGATGCAGTCTTTCGCTCGCCTGCTCAAGGGTAAAGCCAATTTCCAGCGTTCCGATCTGTTGGTAGTACTCCAGGAAGCCGGCGCAGAAGCGCTGCCAATCGTCAGCCTGATCAGTTTTTTGATCGGAATGATCTTTGCGTTCGTCGGGGTCATACAATTGCAGGCGTTGGGGGCCGGCATATACACGGCGGACCTGGTAGCGGTTGCGATGGTGCGGGAGATGTCCGCAATCATGACCGGCATCATAATGGCGGGTCGCACCGGCGCCTCATATGCGGCCCAACTGGGCACGATGAAAGTCAACGAAGAGATCGATGCACTGACGACGATGGGCATCGATCCGATCGACTTCCTGGTTCTACCCCGGGTCATTGCGCTGATCATCATGATGCCGTTTCTTACGATGTACGGAAGTCTGATGGGCATCCTCGGTGGCATGCTCGTCGGAGTGTCCATGCTCGACGTCAACGTGATCCAGTATGTCGAGCAAACCAAGGCCGCCGTTGGCCTTCATGATCTGTTTGGCGGGCTGTTCAAGGCCGTTGTCTATGGCACGCTGGTTGCAACGGCGGGCACGCAGCAGGGCATAGCCTGCGGCAACAGCGCGATGGCGGTCGGGCAGGCAACGACCAAAGCCGTGGTTATGGGCATCGTATTAATCGTCGTCAGCGCATCGATCCTGACCGTCATCTATATCAATATCGGAATTTAGGCGATGGCAACGGCAACTCCGCATATTTCAGTAGTTAACGTCAGGATGGCCTACGGCGATTTCCTGATTCAGCAGAACCTGACGTTCGAGGTCAAACGCGGCGAGGTCTTTATCATCATGGGCCCCAGCGGTTGCGGCAAAAGTACGGTGTTAAAAAGCCTGGTTGGCCTGAAGTCTCCGGCCGAAGGTGCGGTAATGTTCAGCGGCGAGGACTTCTGGGGCGCACCGGAGTCCGAACAGGATCAGTGGAAGCGCCGCTTCGGCATGCTGTTTCAGAGCGGAGCGTTATGGAGTTCAATGACGCTGGCCGAGAATATCGGGCTGTCGCTGAAACAATATACGGATCTGACCGATGCCGAGATTCGCGAAGTTGCCGCGCTGAAACTGTCACTGGTCGGCCTGACGGGTTTCGAGGACTATTATCCCAATGAAATCTCCGGAGGGATGCAAAAGCGCGCGGCACTGGCGCGCGCAATTGCGATGGACCCGGAGATCCTGTTCTTCGACGAACCATCGGCCGGACTGGATCCGATCAGTTCGAAGCTGCTGGATGATCTGATACTGGAGCTGCGCGACAGCCTCGGCGCGACCGTCGTCATCGTGACCCATGAACTGGCCAGCATCTTTGCGATCGCGGACAACTCCGTATTTCTAGACGCCGAGACTAAGACGATGTTAGCGACCGGTAACCCTGTCGAGCTGCGGGATCACTGCGACCTTTTCGACGTCCGCGACTTCCTTTCACGCGGCGATGCCGACGGCGGTCCCGACCCAAACGAACTACCGCAACAATCGATTTGATATGAAACCCCGGGCAACAAGAATATGAGCAAGAAAGCAAACCCCACGATGGTCGGCATGTTCGTCATCGGCGCCGTTGCCCTGGTAGTCGCTGCCGTGTTGATCGTTGCCGGCGACACCTTGCTGCAGGACAGGCGTCAATTCGTTGCCGTTTTCGAGGGCTCGGTCAAGGGACTGCGCGTGGGCGCGAATGTCATGTTCCGCGGCGTGCGGGTCGGGTACGTTACAGATATCAACGTGGTAATCGATGAAGAGCAAGACTATTTTTTCGTACCGGTCGTGTTCGAAACCATCCCCACCTCGGTACAGGTCCTGTCCGACGGTGAACTTCGGCACATCGGAAGCGACGACGATCGCATCGGTTACGCAGAATTGATCGATCGAGGCTTGCGCGCTCAACTCGAAACCGAGAGCCTGTTGACCGGGCTGTTGCTGATCGAACTGGAACTGGACCCGAGCAAACCGGCGGTCTACCGTGCCATGGATTACAATCTCCCCGAAATCCCAACGGTCCCATCGCAAATTCAGTCGTTGATCCGCAAAGTGCAGACCTTTGCCGTCGAAATCGGGGACAAAGTCGATATCGGCGAAGTCTTGCAAGACCTTGGCAGCGCCATCGACGGTCTCGACAGATTTCTGAATTCGGATGATACGCAGGCACTGACCGGCACCGCACGCACGGCACTCCAGGACTTCTCCAACACGATGCGCTCGGCACGATCGCTAGCCGATAACGCCGACAGCAGGCTAGGGCCGGCGATGGACAATCTTGGTCCAGCGATCGATGCACTCAAAGCCACCCTGGCCAAGGCCGAGCAAACCCTGGCGCTGGTGGAGTCGCAGCTGCAGAGCGACTCGGAGATTGCCATTGAGCTGGCAAATATGCTGCGGGAGCTCGAACGCGCCGGCCGTTCGGTGCGGGTACTCGCCGATTACCTCGAGCAGCACCCGGAGGCCTTGCTGAAAGGCAAAAGAAATGAATAACACCGGGACAGGAGCCTGAAATGATTGACTCGCGACGGTTTTTTTATCGAGCAGCGACGTTGCTCGCCATTCTGCTTACAGCCTCACTACAGGGCTGCGGCAGCTCGCCGCCGGCCAGCTTCTATACGCTGAGCCCATCGCCGCTGACTCCGATCGGCTCCGCCTTCGACGGAGGTATTACGATCGGCCCAATCGACATGCCCGATTATCTGAACCGGCCGCAAATCGTCACCCGCGGAGAAGGATCGGAACTGAAGCTGGCGGAATTCGACCGCTGGGCCGAATCCCTTGAAGACAGTTTTCAACGCATGCTGACCACTAATATTCGCGCCCTGCTCGGCAGCAATGAAATCGTCGAGTATCCGTCAAAGCAAAAATTCGGATTGCACTATCATGTCGTGGCCCGCATTCAGCGCTTCGATACCGACAATCGGGGAAACGCGGTGCTCGAGGTAAAGTGGGGCATTCTCGATTCGAATGGCGACCGGGTGGCGCCGTTAGCAAGCGGTCGATTTGAATCCCAGGCATCGAACGCCAACGACTACAACCAAATCGTCGCGGCAATGGATGACACCGTCAGTCAGCTGAGCGTCGCGATCGCACGCAACCTGATCGAAGTGCAAAACGAATCCGAAAGATCAGCAGAACTTGAATAAGGAATCGCTTGCGGACTAATCTGCGCAATACCGCGCAACTATCAACCACAATGGCGATGCGGGTCTGGGCCGGGGTTCCGAGGTTAGTTTTTCTGCTGCCTGCCCTCCGCTATTTCTGCAGATAGTCGTTCAGTGCAAAGCCGATACCGATTCTTTCGGTCCGCACGTTGTAATCGATCAGGCTCTCGCCGTAACCGTTGAAGTACTGCGCGTAGACCCGGATGAAACGGGACAATGG
>JAPUGB010000088.1 GCA_027293165.1 Gammaproteobacteria bacterium | reverse complement strand
TCCGTCTGTCGTGACTGACCCTTACGGAGACCGGTCTGTCTGGCGCATCGCGGCGCCGATGACCCTGTCGAGCATTTCCGTGCCTTTACTGGGCATGGTCGACACGGCCGTTATGGGCCACCTCGGTGATGCCTGGTACATGGGTGCGGTCGCGGCCGGCTCGATGATTTTCAGTGTCCTGTTCATGGGCCTGAATTTTTTGCGGATGGGCACAACGGGCATCACGGCGCAGGCTCACGGTGCCGGCAATTCTGACGCCATGCGGGCCGGCCTGGGGCAACCGTTCGTGATGGCCCTGTTCCTCGCGGGGCTGCTGATACTTTTGCAAAAACCCCTAATTGATGCAGCGCTGACCCTGATTGATCCCAGCGCCGCAGTCGCCGAATCGGCCGCCGAATATTTTCGTATCCGGATCTGGAGTTCACCAGCAGCGCTATGCAATTTCGTCATCGTGGGCTGGCTTCTCGGCATGCAGAATGCCCGGGGACCGCTTGTCATGACGCTGACAATCAACTTAAGCAACATCGTGCTGGACCTTTGGTTCGTGATTGGACTCGGCATGAAAGTCGAAGGCGTAGCAATCGCTTCCGTGATCGCTGAGGTGCTAGGCGTGGCTATCGGTCTCGCGTTCGTTGCGCGCGAGCTAGCCCGCCATGAAGGTCACTGGAACTGGGTGGATTTGTTGGAACCGGATCGTTACCGGCGCTTGTTCTCGATTAACAGTAACCTGCTGCTGCGCACGCTGGCACTGATGTTTACATTTGCATTTATCACCGCTCAGGGTGCCCGGATGGGGGATGTGATACTGGCGGCGAACGCGTTGTTGATCAATTTTCAGTACTTCCTGTCCTACGCGCTCGATGGGATTGCGCTCGCGGCCGAGGCCCTGACGGGAAAAGCTATTGGTTCGAAGAACGATGCTGGCCTGCGGGAAGTTGTCGGGCGAACGCTCAGGTGGTCATTAATTTTCGCGGCCGGTTTTACCGGCGTCTACTATGTCGCCGGTACGGAGATCATCGATCTGCAGACCAACATCCCAGCGGTTCGGGAAACGGCGCGTATCTACCTGCCGTGGCTGATCGCCTCACCGCTGATCTCTGTCTGGTCATTTTTCTACGATGGTGTCTTTGTCGGTGCCACGCGGTCGCGGGAAATGCGGATCGTCATGACCGCGTCCGTCCTGCTGGTCTTTCTGCCCGTCTGGTACATCTTCAGGGACACCGGCAATCAGGCACTCTGGCTGGCATTCATGTCGTTCATGGTCGTGCGCGGCGCCGCGATGCATGTCTGGTACCGGTATTTGCTGCGCACCAACGCTTTTTTGCCAGCGGCCGGTAACGGTGCCGGTCACCCCTACAAACGATGAGCGATGCGTCAGCCTGCGGAGCTGCCCATCGAGATAGCGGGCGCGGGCAGCGTACTCGAACCCTGCAGATATTCGTCGATGACGCGCGCCGCACCACGTCCCTCGTTGATGCCCCAGACAACCAACGATTGGCCGCGCCGACAATCGCCGGCTGTGAACACTCCCGGAATGTTCGTTATGAACTTGCCGTGTTCGGCGAGATAATTCGATCGCTCGTCCCGCTGGATGTCCAGCGCATCAGCTAGATAGGACTCGGGCCCGAGGAATCCCATAGCAACTAGGACCAGATCTGCCTTCAATAAACGCTCGCTCGCTGGGATCTCGGTCATCTTCAGATTGCCGTCATTCTTGGTCCACTCGACCGCAACCACGCGCAATGCCGATACAGCGCCCTTGCCGTCATCTACAAATTCCTTGGTCAAAACGCTGTATTGACGCGGATCATTGCCGAATTGTGCTCTTGCCTCTTCGTGTCCGTATTCCGATCGCCAAATCAGCGGCCATTGCGGCCACGGATTATCGGCTGGACGCTCCTCCGGCGGTTCAACCAGCAACTCGAGATTCACCATACTGCGGCATCGATGTCGCATGGCCGTGCCGATGCAATCCGTGCCGGTATCGCCCCCGCCAATGACGATGACGTGCTTGTCCTTTGCGCTGATGTATTTTCCATCTGCCAGGTTGCTGTTCAGCAAGCTTTTTGTGTTGGGCGTAAGAAAATCCATCGCGAAATGGACACCCTTGAGTTGCCTCCCCGGTAGCGGCAGATTGCGGGGCATTGTGGCGCCCGTCGCCAACAGCAGCGCGTCGAAATCAGCCACGAGTTTCATCGGATCAACGTTGCGCCCAACATCTGCATCGGTGACGAATTCAATACCGGCTCCGCGCATTAGATCGACTCGACGATTAACCACATCCTTGTCGAGCTTCATGTTCGGTATTCCGTACATGAGCAGGCCTCCGATACGATCATCTCTTTCGTATACCGTGACCTGATGACCGGCTTTGTTGAGTTGATCAGCCGCCGCCAGGCCCGCTGGCCCCGAGCCCACGATGGCGATTTTTTTTCCAGTGCGGACGTTCGGCGGGTCGTGGCGGACCCATCCTTCGGCGAATCCGCGGTCAATGATTGCGTTTTCGATATTCTTAATCGTCACAGCCGGATCAGTGATGCCAAGCACGCACGCGCCTTCGCACGGGGCGGGACAGGTACGGCCGGTGAATTCCGGAAAGTTATTGGTTTCATGCAGGCGATCCAGCGCCTCGTGCCAACGGCCCTGGTAAACCAGGTCGTTCCACTCCGGTATCAGGTTATCAACGGGACATCCGGTATCTGCCATGCAGAACGGAACCCCGCAATCCATGCAGCGGACACCCTGGATTTTTAACTGATCTTCATGCGGTTCGGTAAAAATTTCGTCGAAATCACCCAAACGCTGGATCGCGCTACGGTAGGGCACACTCTTTTTCGGATACTCCATGAAGCCGGTCGGCTTACCCATGGCTTGCATCCACCGTGGACATGACGATCGTCTCGTCGTGGTGGATCGTGGCCTCCATCTCTTCGTCGTGCTTTTTGCGCTCGGCAAGCACACGTTTGTAGTCAGTCGGCATGACCTTGACAAATTGCCCGAGCACTTCCGGCCAGGCATCGAGAATTCGTTCCGCAACCGTTGAGTCGGTGTATTTGCAGTGGAGTTCGATCAACTCGCGTAATTCGGCGATGTCCTCGTCCGCCTCTACGGGGTCAAGATCGACCGTGCCGTCATTGCATTTAGGTTCAAAATCGCCGGCAGGATTCCAGACATAGGCGACGCCACCGGACATGCCGGCGGCGAAATTCCGCCCGGTCGGCCCGAGAATGACCGTGCGTCCTCCGGTCATGTATTCGCAGGCATGGTCACCGACGCCTTCGATGACTGTCCGGGCACCGCTGTTCCGGACACAGAAACGCTCAGCCGCGCGGCCTCGGAAAAAAGCCCTGCCGCCTGTCGCCCCGTAGAGTGCAACATTGCCGATCAGGACCTGTTCTTCGGCAACGAAAGTACTGTCTTTCGGCGGATAAATAATGATCCGTCCCCCGGAAAGCCCTTTGCCCACGTAGTCGTTGCTGTCGCCCTCAAGCTCCAGCGTGATGCCTTTGGCGAGGAACGCGCCAAAGCTCTGGCCCGCCGATCCAGAAAACTTTATATGGATTTTGTCGACCGGTAGTGCACGTTCACCCCATTTTTTTACCAGCTCGTGACTCAGAATCGTTCCAACAGTGCGGTTCGTGTTCACGATGGGCAAATCGATTTTCACCGGCTCGCCTTTTTCTAAAGCGGGGCGCGCCAACTCCAGCAACTTGTTGTCGAGTGCCAGTTCCAACCCATGGTCTTGCTTGATAGTGCAATGCACATCAATTTTCTCGTCTGGCTTGATTACCGACTCCAGTATCGGGGTCAGATCCAGACCATCTGCCTTCCAGTGATCGATTGCCTCTCGCGGTTCGAGTACGTCGGTGCGGCCGATCATGTCCACAACTCGGCGAAACCCGAGCCTTGCCATGATCTGCCGTGCCTCCTCTGCCACCATGAACAAGTAATTAACCACATGTTCTGGAAGACCGGAAAATTTCTTCCTCAGAACCGGGTCCTGCGTCGCGATGCCCACCGGGCAAGTGTTGAGGTGACACTTACGCATCATGATGCAGCCCAGTGCGATCAACGGAGCCGTTGAGAAGCCCATTTCCTCGGCACCGAGCAGCGCTGCTATTACCACGTCGCGTCCGGTCTTCAGTCCACCATCGGTCTGCAGTACAACGCGGCTGCGCAGATCGTTCAACACCAGTGTTTGATGAGTCTCGGCGATGCCCAGCTCCCACGGCAGTCCGGCGTGCTTGATACTCGTCAGCGGTGACGCTCCGGTCCCGCCGGAGTCGCCGGATATCAGCACATGATCGGCATGTGCTTTGACCACACCCGCCGCAATCGTGCCGACGCCGACCTCAGACACCAGCTTGACGCTGATGCGTGCCGACGGATTCGAGTTTTTGAGGTCATGGATCAGCTGCGCCAAATCCTCGATCGAGTAGATATCGTGGTGGGGTGGCGGGCTGATCAGTCCGACGCCGGGCGTTGAATAGCGAATTCGCGCAATGTTCTCATCGACCTTGCGGCCCGGCAGTTCCCCGCCTTCGCCCGGCTTCGCGCCCTGGGCGATTTTGATCTGCAGTTCATCGGCATTGGTCAGATACCAGATGGTGACGCCGAATCGCCCCGATGCAACCTGCTTGATTGCTGAACGCCTGGAATCGCCCGATGGCAACGGCTGAAATCGGATCGGGTCCTCTCCCCCCTCACCGGTATTACTCCGCCCGCCAATACGATTCATCGCGACTGCCAAGGTTTCGTGCGCTTCCGTTGATATGGAGCCAAAACTCATTGCGCCGGTGCAAAAGCGTTTGACGATTTCACTAGCGGGTTCGACCTTGTCGATTGGCACCGGTTTGCCCGCCACACCCTCTTTAAAACGCAGCAGACCGCGCAGCGTGCAGTTGGCACGCCCTGCGTCGTTGCTATGCTCGGCAAAGCGCTGGTAGGCATCGGGGTCGGAAGTCCTGGAAGCCACCTGCAGTAAAGAAATTGCCTCCGGGTCCCAGGCATGCCGTTCACCCGTGCTACGCCAGTGGAATTCTCCGGGGTTTGGCAGTATCGCCAGTTTGTCGTCTTCCCGCTCCGGATACCCCAGTGCGTGCCGTCGCAGGGCTTCGGTTTCCAGCACCTTGAAGTTCACCCCCTGCAAGCGACTCGCCGTGCCCACGAAACAGCGATTGATGATCTCGTCGCCGAGTCCCAACGCTTCGAAGATCTGGGCCCCTTTATAAGAATGCAGTGTGGAGATCCCCATCTTGGCCATGACCTTCAGCATCCCTTTCGACACTCCCTTGCGGTATGCCGCGACGACGCTGCGGTCGTCAGGAAAAGCGGATGCATCAAGCAAGCCATCCTGACGCGCTTGCCATAGTGCTTCGAAGGCCAGGTAGGGATTGATCCCGTCCGCCCCGTAGCCGACCAACAGGCAGTGATGGTGCACTTCGCGCGCTTCGCCGGTCTCGAGCACGATACCGATGCGCGTGCGTTTCGCCTGGCTCACCAGATGATGATGCACTGCTCCACAGGCAAGCAGCGGGCTGACCGGGACCCGATCCTTAGCGGTCTCCCGGTCCGACAGGACGACAATGCTAAAGCCGTCATCGATGGCCTGCTCCGCTTCATGACAGATTCGATCCAGTGCTTTAGTGAGCCCCCCGGGAACATCCGAACGTTCGAACGTAGTGTCTATGGTTCGCGACTTCCAGCCACGATGATCCATAAGCTTTATCGAGGCCAGCTGCTCGTTCGTCAGGATCGGATAGCGAAGCCGCAGCCGGTTGCAATCCTGCTCCGTGGTTTCCAGCAGATTGCGTTCCGGCCCAATGTAGCACTGCAGTGACATGATGATCTCTTCCCTGATGGAATCGATCGCAGGGTTTGTCACCTGCGCAAACAGTTGCTTGAAATAGTCATACGGCATACGTGCCTTGTCACTGAGCACCGCGAGCGCCGAATCGTCACCCATTGAACCGACCGGATCACGCAATTCCTTGACCAGCGGCATCAGCATGAACTGCATGGTTTCGGTCGTATATCCAAACGCCTGCATCCGGGCCAGTAAACCGGTCCGATCGAAACGCTCGGGCGGACGTTCTACCGGCAGATCTCTTAACGCAATGCGCTGCCTATCCAGCCACTCGCCATATGGCCGACGACTGGCAAATTCGTGCTTCAACTCATCATCGGGGATCAGCCTGCCCTGCTCGAAATCGATCAGAAACATCCGGCCGGGTTCGAGACGGCCCTTGGCCTTGACGTTGGCAGGAGCAATATCAAGAACACCGACTTCGCTGGCCATAACCACGCGATCATCATGCGTCAGGTAATAACGGCTGGGACGCAGGCCATTCCGATCGAGCACGGCACCGATGTAGCGGCCATCGGTAAACGCAATTGACGCCGGCCCGTCCCAAGGCTCCATCAGACACGAATGGTATTCGTAGAACGCTCTCTTGGCCTCCGGCATCAGGTCGTTCTTTTGCCACGCCTCCGGGATCATCATCATGACGGCTTCCTGCAGAGTCCGGCCGCCCATCAACAGGAACTCAAGCACGTTGTCGAACGCACCTGAGTCTGAACAGTCGGGCTCGACGATCGGGAACAGTTTCTCGAGCGACTGGCCAAACAAGTCACTCTGAAGAACTCCTTGCCGGGCTCTCATCCAATTGATGTTTCCCTGCAGCGTATTGATTTCACCGTTATGCGACATGAACCGGTTCGGCTGCGCACGATCCCAACTGGGGAACGTGTTGGTCGAGAACCGCGAATGGACCATCGCCAAATGAGAGGTGTAGTCGGGAGCCAGCAAATCGGGGAAAAAGGTCATCAACTGATCAGGCGTTAACATGCCCTTGTAGATCAGTACCTTGGCTGACAGGCTGCAAATGTAAAACGCCTTCGCCTGTTCCATCTCCGGATCATTCCGGAGCAGATGACTGGCTCGTTTTCGGATCAGGTACAACTTCCTTTCAAAAGCGTCACCTTCCAGCCCACCGGCTGCCGAGATAAATACTTGCTCTATATGCGGTGCTGCAGCTTTCGCGGTTGGACCAAGGTCGGCAGCATCCGGGTCGGTAGGCACTTGTCGCCAGCCGACCAGAACCTGTCC
>JAPUGB010000087.1 GCA_027293165.1 Gammaproteobacteria bacterium | reverse complement strand
GCAACCAGCGCCGTAAATACGATCAATGGCAAGATTGCCCCGGAACTGGCTGCCGCGAACGGATTTGCGGGCACCAGCCCGACCAGGAAATCAACAATGCCTGGCAGTGCAGGTATGCCGGCAGCCTCTGCTACCGGCATTGTGATATCCGGTGAGAACTTCAGGCCCAGCTTCATTGTGGCCATGCCGATTATGATTGCCGGGATCAGCGTGACCCAGTAAAACGCGAGCGTGAAACCGCCTACGCGCCCCAATTTTCTCGTGTCGCCAAGGCCCGCAACGCTTGCGAATATGATCGTAACGACGAGTGGAATGACCACCATCCTGATTGCATTGATGAATACGGTACCGAATGGTGCCGATCCCTCGGCAATCGCCAGCAGCCACTCGTTGCCGGTAGCCGCGGCAGCGAGTCCGACTACCAATCCCAGTACCAGACCTGTTGCTATTGCAAAATGGAGCATTCGGTTCCCCTTGTTCCAGTCACCTGCACCTAACCCACGCGTTTTTTAGCCGCACGCCATTGGCGATTCAGCGATTCCATGTTGAAGTCCCTGAAGCGCTTGCCGTCCGCAATGACCGCGAGCTCCATGTCCCGAAACCGCCGTTCGAACTTGTAATTCGCAGACGTAAGGGCTTTTTCCGGGTCGATATCGAGATGTCTGGCCATGTTGACCACAGCGAACAAGACATCACCGAATTCCTCTTCCATATCGGCCACATCACGTGTGCCGACAGCCTCCTCGAGTTCATTGAGTTCCTCGTGGATCTTGTCCCTCACGCCCTTGCGGTCTCGCCAGTCGAAGCCTACCCGCCCAGCCCGCTTGCCAAGTAGCTGGGCACGTTTCAATGCCGGCAATGCCCTAGCAACGCCAGCCATTGCGCTGCGATCGCTGCGATCGCCGTCCTCGGTCCGCTCCGCCTCTTTGATCTGCTCCCAACTACCCTCCTGGGCCCCGGCGGCACGCTCCGCGTCGCTACCGAAAACGTGCGGATGACGTCGGATCATCTTGTCGGCTAAAGCCGTTGCGACATCATCGAAATCGAAATGGCCGGCTTCCTCAGCCATGCGGGCGTGAAACACCACCTGAAAAAGCAAGTCTCCCAGTTCATCGCGCAAGTCCTGCATATTATCGCGCTCGATTGCATCGGCGACTTCGTAGGCCTCTTCAATCGTATAAGGCGCAATACTGGAGAAATCCTGCTCGAGGTCCCATGGACAACCATTTTCCGGGTCTCGAAGGCTTCGCATTACTTCAAGTATTTTCTCTAAATTACTCATAACTTATTTATTTAACAGTACTTTTCTAAATTCCAATAGCATGTAAGCGGTCGCACCCCAAATGCGCTCCCCTTGCCAGTCAAATTCAATCATCGGCAGTTCGCGGCCATGAAATTCGCGCATCGTGCAGACGTCATTGGCCGAGTCCAGAAAAAAGTTCAGCGGCACCTCGAACGTATATTCAACTTCCGAGTGATCGATTGCGAGTTCGGTGTCACCCGATATCAATCCCACCACGGGTGTCACCGCGTAACCCGTGATGGTCGGCATGGGACGCAGGTAACCAATGACGGATACATCGTGCGGCGCAATGCCAACTTCCTCAAAGGTTTCGCGTAGCGCCGTCGCTTCCACATTGTCATCGCTGTCCTCCATGCTCCCGCCCGGGAAACTCACCTGGCCTGCATGATGCTTTAATTCCGCCGCGCGCTGCGTTAACAAAATTGACAGTTCGCTGCCACGCTCAATAACCGGCACCAGGACACCAGCAGGCTTCAACTGCCCACTTAGCTGCTCACGCATCGGCTCCGGCCAGCGCGAGCTGCCTGGTGGCATTGTGACGTCCGTCGGGCTTTTGGAAAGCGCGGTCCCGGAGAGACGGCGGCGAAGATCTTGCGAGGTAAGGCTTATATCGCCGACCGATTTCGGAACACCGTTAATGTTTGATACCGCCCTCGGTCAGCGCGGCAGGGTCCAGCAGACGATCCAGCTCCTCGTCGGTCAGGTCGGTCATCTCCCTTGCGACGTCTTTAACGGGGCGGCCTTCTTTGTATGCCTTTTTGGCCACTTCCGCGCCCTTTTCGTAGCCGATAACCGGGTTCAAGGCCGTCACAAGAATCGGGTTTCTGGCCAGTGCGCGATTGATATTGTCCGTGTTGACGGTGAAATCCGCGATCGCCTTGTCGGCGAGGCAACGGCTGGCACTCGTCAGCAACTCAATGCTTTGCAGCAGGTTATAGGCCACGACCGGCAGCATCACATTGAGCTGGAAATTGCCTGACTGCCCGCCGATCGAAATCGTCGCGTCGTTTCCCATGACCTGCGCGCACACCATGGCCACTGCTTCCGGAATCACAGGATTTACCTTGCCTGGCATGATGCTTGAACCCGGCTGCAATGCCGGCAACGCGATCTCGCCAATACCCGCCAGCGGGCCGGAATTCATCCAGCGCAGATCGTTGGCAATTTTTGTCAGGCTGACGGCCAGAACACGTAACTGACCCGATGTCTCCACAGCCGTATCCTGGCTACTGAGCGCCTCGAATTTCGAATCAGCCGATGTAAACGCAACTCCCGTTTTCTCGCTGAGTAGCAGGGCAACCTTGCTGCCGAATTTCGGATGGGCATTGATGCCTGTCCCAACCGCTGTACCGCCCTGGGCCAGGGCGACAAGCCGTTTCATCGTGTCAGTCAAACGCTCCGCCGCATGATCAATCTGCGCTCGCCAGCCGTCCAGCTCCTGCCCGAGCGTTACCGGCATGGCATCCATAAGATGCGTACGTCCGGTCTTTACAATGTCACGCGTCGCATCGGCTTTGGTCTCGAGAACCCTGGACAAATGTCCCAGTGCCGGCAACAAATTATCCTGGATGGCTATGGCCGCACTGACATGCACGCAGGTCGGAATCACATCATTGCTGCTTTGGCACATGTTGACGTGATCGTTCGGGTGAACTTCGGAACCCAGCACGGCCGTCGCCAAACGTGCAATGACCTCATTGGCGTTCATATTCGAACTGGTACCCGAGCCCGTCTGAAAAACATCTATCGGAAATTGAGCGTCGTGATCACCGTCGGCCACTGACTGTGCTGCCTGCTGAATAGCGATCGCAACGTCACTTTTTAGAAGACCCAGTTCCGAGTTCGCACCTGCGGCGGCCCATTTCACGAGACCCA
>JAPUGB010000086.1 GCA_027293165.1 Gammaproteobacteria bacterium | reverse complement strand
ATCTGCTCGCCGATACGGAAGTATCCCGCACGTCCGTCAGCGATGCCGGCAAGACCGCCATCATAGGTTATTGCTGGGGCGGTACAGCCGCTTACATCGGCGCTTGCCTCGGAAGTTTCGACGCAGCGATCTGCTACTACGGTGGCAGCATCGGTAGCCTGGTGGAACGCATGCAACCCAAAGTGCCGGTCATGTACCACTTCGGGGCAGAAGACTCTTATATTCCCGAGTCGACGATCGATCAGATCAGGGAAGCCGATCCCACCGGCATCGTTTATGTCTACGAAGGTGCAGGGCATGGGTTTAACTGTGATGATCGGGACAGCTACGACGCCGAAGCAGCGAAACTTTCCGAACAACGCTCGCTGGAATTTCTCGCCGATAGACTCTGAGCCGCCAGGCACCGGGCAAATGCTCCGGCGCTACGCTGGCGCTCGCGCTCTCTAGACAGATCCGGGACCTGCAGCCGGAAAATTGAACCTCGCTGCCAGAGCGCGGTCCCGCTCCCGGCAGCGCGCCGCTACGTCATCGCGCTCAGCCGCTAGACGCCGGGTGCAGTAGCTTCATTCACCGCGCCTTTGACGGCATTTCCGATGAAGATCAACGTCCAGCCGCTGAAGACCATTTTGATACCGAACAATACGCCGACAGCCCAGGCTCCCGAAAGCGGATATTGCCGCCAGAGCAAAATGCCAAGGAGTAGCGTGACGATTCCATTGAATAGCATCAAGCCCCAGCCGGACGAAGGCCGGATTTGCACGGCGGCGATGACTTCAAAAATACCGGAAACGATAAAGTAGGCCGATAGAAACAAGGTGATCTTAGCCAGGCCAGACAGCGGCTGGGACACCAAATAGAAACCGGCAACGGCCATTAGCGCCCCGACAATAAAAATCTGCAGACCTCTGCCGAATGCACCGGCTTGAAAAGCGAGAAAGCACTCCCCGATGCCGCCAATGATCAGCAGAGTTCCGACCAATATCGTGATTGACACACCTGCTGCCAACGGAGCAGCAATGGCGAGTAGACCAACGATGATTAAAAGAATCCCGACCGTGATTGCCAGTTTTGCGTTGTCTTTTATGCCGCCCAGCAGTCCGGACGCCATTGCGTTTGTTACGTCTGACATGTTCCCTCTCCTTATTATTATTAACGCCGACGGCATCACGAGAGATTCAGGCCGTCGAGCGCTGCAGCGAAGCATACCACTTTGCCGACGGGTGGTTCGGCGACAATGGGTCTAATCAAAGATTTGAACTTGCGATTTGCGTTTCCAGATTTTCAGCCCAATTGATCTCAAGCGCCGTCGCTCCGCCGATGCGAACGTTGCGAAGAGCTGTCGGTATCTTTGCCTCATTCGCGGAAAGCGGTACCCGGCCACCCATGATTTCGGCATAGCGCTGCGGATATAACGGCTCTCGATCGGGTTCGGCATAGCCGTTCGGGAACAACGGCAGGCTGTGCGCGCCGGCGTACTTGTCGCTGGCGCCCAGGGTGTGAAGCATTTCATGGGTAACGACGACCTTGTTGCTGCCTGCCATCACCCTGCTGGAAAAGACGTTGCAAATTCCGAGCATACCTTTCTGGAGACCCAGAGAGTGCGCCAGTTCCGGGTGAGTGTCCGGATCATGGTAGACGAGAAACAGTTTAATGTCGGGTCTCGGCCCGGGCTGATCGCTGGTGACGCGCCAGGCCCACCAGCGAATCTGCAAACTCCACAACGCCACACTGAGCAGGTTGGCATTCACTTCCGGTAGCGGAGGCAAGCTTTTGATCGGAACACCGACGTCGATACGTACCGGCAGTGCAATGTCGACGCTATAGCGAGTGGCCTCCGTGGCCATGAACTCCTCTATTGATGCGAAGTTCTTCCGGGATAGCGCGTCGATATATTTGTCTGTTTGCTCCGAGCCGTCGCCGTTGATCGGATAGATGGCGACCCAAAGCGGCTGGTCCCAATCCGTGCTGCGCGAGCGCGTCAGGTAAGTGCCCAGTGCGACACAGAACAGGATGAAAATCATCAGCAGTTGCCGCAGGCGGGTCAATGCGTTGGCTTGCGCCATGGATTCAGCTTCCCGGGCTTTGAAAGCATGCAGCCTACGTCATGCAGCCTCCGACAACTGTGACGGGTTTAGCAAGCGGCATGCTGAACATCGATTTACCAGAAACCCGACACGCGTTGTATGCACCAGAACGCGGCGACAGAACCGATCGCATATGCCGGCAACTGTGCGGACCAGGCCGGCCAACGGACCCTGGATTGCTGCAGAATCCAGCGAAGCCCGAGTACCACAAAAACAAACATCAGCTGGCCAATCTCTACGCCGACGTTGAACGTGAATAGCGCCAACGGGATGGCGGACTCGGGTAGACCGATTTCGTTCAATGCGCCCGCGAACCCGAAGCCATGCAGCAGACCGAAGCTCAGGGCTACCACCCACGGGATGCGCTCGGTCAGGCTCGGCTGGCGTCCGTCACGGTTCGCCAGTTCGGTGGCGAGAAACAGAATGCTCAAAGCGATAACGGCCTCGATCGGCGCCTGGGGGACGTTGACGTAACCGAGCGCTGCCATGGCTAAGGTAATGCTGTGTGCGAGCGTAAACGCGGTGATGGTTTTGACCAGCGGGCCGATACCGTTGACCAGCAACATCAGGCCCAGCACGAACAACAAGTGATCGATGCCAGACAAAATGTGCTCGATGCCAAGTCGCGTATACGCCCGGGCCACTTCCAGTGGCGGTTGTGTCGCAGATACCGTAAATGAGGGGTTCGCCGGCTTCAGCAACACCGTCTGCGACTCGCCATCGAGACTTTTGACTCGCACCAGCACATCGGTAATCGTCGTCGACAGCCCCGACAGGCTGACAGTTTGGCCGGCCAGCCCTTCGCCCCCGCAGTTGACGGTTCGGCGTTCGATCAAGGCACCGGGGGTGGCCTGCCGCGATGGCGGCAACACATCCTTGCAATGCGCCGGCAGTACCGGCGAAATCGCGAGCCGCATATCGCCACGGCGGGGGACTTTCCAGAACAGCTCGTACTGTCCGGGTTCGATTTCACTGATCTCCAGGTACCCCGGCCTTGATTCATGCGCACAGGTGATTGCAGGCACGGCGCACAGAATCAGCGCAACGATCGCGCCGCGCATCGGTTGATTCATGCCGGATACCCGTTCGGAAGCGTCGGCACCGGCCTCATCCGGTTGGTTCCGCAGGCTCGGCGATGATAATTTCATAGCGGGACTTCAGCCGTTCGTACACTTCTTCATTGGTGCGCCGGCGCAGATCGTCAAGATACTGATTCGTGACCTGCCTGCGAACCTCCTCGAATTCCGGTAGCCGTGCCGGCTCGGTATCGAGAATCCGTACCAGGTGCAGTCCATAGCCCGACTCGATCGGCCCGGCCCACTCTCCTGGTGTGAGCTGAAATACTTCGCGTGCAAACTCATTGCCGAATAAACGTGCGACCTGTCTCTCGGTCAACGCCTCGAAGTCGGATTCAAGCATGAAACGGTCACCGCGCTCCGGCGCGCGCTCGACGGCACTGTCGAGCAGTTCGAGCCGGACCCGTTCCGCGTCTGCAGCCGCTTTGTCGCCGCGTTGGTCGCTGCTGAAGTAAATATGAGTAAACGAGAACTGCGCCGGATCGGTCAAGCTGTCGCGGTTGTCGTTATAAAAGGCTAGTAATTGTTCCTCGCTCGGTTCGACCTGGGTGGCCAGGTCCTCGGCGAGAAATTGCATCTTCTGCGCCAGCCGCCGGCGGATGATCGTATCGTCTGCATCGAGGCTCAGAGCAATGGCCTCCCGATACAGGATCTCCTCGCGGATTCGATCGTCGATCAGCCGTTGCAATTCCCAGGCGGTCGGTGCGCGCCGCCATTGTTGCTGCCAGACTTCTCTGAGATAAGCGATGTCCTTGGCACTTATTTCGACGCGCAGCTCATCACCCGCTCGATCGCCATCGGACACGATGCCATAGACCAGAAACAGCAACGCGCCGATGGCAATAAAATGCAGCAGTGGCTCGCGCAGCAAGCTACGGCTAGTCACTTCTGCGTCATTCATTTTCGGTTATGCGGTTTATTCCCGTGGCTCACGGTCTCTTATTTCGGCAAGTACCAGATCGGCGACGTATAGGCGCGTTCCTGGATTGTCGGTGAGTGACCCTCAGGATGATCGATACCTAAGGCCACCGAGTCATATAGCGAGTTGCGTGGCGTCGGTATCTGCAGTACGCGGACGTAATAAAAAGCCGGCAGCGCCGAATCGAACTCCGGATCGGACCAGACCGCGATCAGCTCGGTATTGCCGATCGTGTTGGTGTAACTGGCCGTCCCCAGGTCAACGGTGTTGCCGACCGGTAACAGGCCGGTCGGTCCGCGCGTTCGCCCATCAGAGGCTGCGATATCGTAAATACGTTCCTGTTCTTTGCCTTTTGCGTCCAGCCATCCCTTGATGATCTGTATGCGGTCGAGATTGGCCTCTTTCGGGTCTTTTACCGCCGTGACCAGGAAGGTCGGGGGTTTGCCCATAGGCGCATCGACGAGATTGGCTCCCATCGGCACACCCTTGGCGTAGCCGACCGCTGCCATATCGGTCGCCGCTAAATCGGTTTCATTGAAACCCCAGCCGGCGAAAAACCGGACCCGGATGCGCGGACCGGTGGTGGCATAGACTTCCTTGCGCTCGAGCGCGTCGAAAATCGCGGCACGCGTATTTTCCTCAGCCCAGACGGCCGCCAGGCCGGCCGCACTCATGTCCCAGCCGGTCGCCGGATCGATAATCACGTCGGACTTGGTCTCCGGCGTTGAATCCAGCGCCATCTTGCCGTGGAAATTGTCTTCCTCGGCCGACGACATGCCCGTATGCGAATCGGTAGACCCGATTAATCCGAACTTGTACGGATTCGCGCCAGTTTCGGCTGCAATCGTCAGGCCTCGCTCCAGAGCCGGGCGTACGTAGTCGCTCCGGTCAGCATCGGGCGTTGCAAAACTCTCGCCGACCGCGATGATGTGCTCATAGGTCTCGAAGTCGGCGAATTCGTCGGTCGACGAAAGGTCGGGGTGAGTTTCGGAATCACCCTTGATCTGGGTGATTTCGACGATCGGTTCCCAGCGCATTCGGGTTTCGGCGTATTCCGCTGTGATCGGGTTCCCGTCACTGTCCTCGAGCGGGAACATCAGTCCCTTGCTGATATTCGAGTTGTGCGGGATGGCGAGAAAATGCGCGCCGGTCGCCTCTGAAGTCACGTCCAGCCAGTTCCACAGATCCTCGGGTCGGGCACTGTCAAAAGAGCTATACGGGATGAATTGTTCACCTTGCTCCTTGCCGTCGCGCATGATGATAACCCGGTGCAGGTTTGCTCCCCCCGGCGTCGACGACCATTCCCAGCCCATGAACGCCGTGAACTCGCCGGGTTCGTTGTTTGCATCGGCGGCCTCCATGATCCGGTTCCATACGGTCCGGTTGATCTCCGGCGAGTTCAGGTCCGCAGCAGGTTCCAGCGTGTTTATCATGCCGATCAATTCCGCAAACACGTCGGCGACTCTGTCTTCAGCAAACATCGCGCGATAGCGCTGACCCGTTTCGGTATTTGCGACCAGCGGATCCCCCTGCAACAGCATCGGGATGACGCCCATGAATTCGGCGTGATCCGACACGACCAGGAAATCCAGCGGCGTGTCAATCTGAATTCGCGCGCGATGAAACGGATGAATGACAGGAACGCCTTTGGCGTAACGATAAGCCGTTTCGGGATCGGCCGTATGGTTTCTCAATAAATAGGCGTCGGGCGAATACGAGGTATGCAGATGCGTATCGCCCCAATAGAGCGTCCGGGCCGGTGTGGGAGGCGGCGCTTCCGCGGCAGCCTCTTCGGCTGTTGTTTCGGGTTCTGCCGGAGGCGGTTCGGGTGGTGGCTGCGGTTCGCTGCAAGCAGCGACGCTGAGGATCAGTGCTGCGCAGATGCCACGGTGAAATGATCGGACCATTGCTTCAGCTAAATTCATCGGCCGCATCTCCTGGTGTTGCGGTTGAAAACGCGCCCGTGCGATTTCGGCCCGCCAAGGACTGAACCGGCGCGTGCTCGTTCCTTCGTTGTTGGTGGCGGATTCTGTTCTTTTCTCAATACGTCAGCACTGCGAACAGGGCCGGTGATCATGGTTTGTGCCGTCACCGTCGTAACTCAAAGTACCCAATTTGGCGCAGGGAAGCAACGCGTCCCGACCGGGTCAAACGGGCGCGAATGCCCGTGTTCGCCGGAGTCGTGTGGTTCGTGTGTCGCGCGGCATCGCGGCTGCTAGTATGGTCCGAAGCCATCAGGGAACCCCATCCACAAGAGGTGAAAAGATGACCGGGCTGAGGCCAGGTCGCGCGCTGATCGCGGTAGTACTGGCTGTCAACATGTCAGCCTGCGAACGATCGGGTACACCCGATGAACCCGCGGCCGATGCATCCGGTGCAAGGCTGACGGCAGCGTCCTTCGTCGGCTCGTCGGCTTGCGGCGCATGCCATGAAGAACAGAAGCGTCTGTGGTACGGCTCGCACCATGATTTGGCGATGGGCGTTGCGAGCGAATCATCGAACGCCGGCGATTTCGACGACACGGAATTCCTGCACCAGGGCGTGCGGACGCGCTTCTATACCCGAGACGGACAATACTTCACCGAGACGGATTCAGAGGACGGATCCTTGCAGGAGTTTCCCGTCCGTTACACGTTCGGCACTTACCCGCTGCAGCAATACCTGGTCGAACTACCAGACGGCAGAATTCAGGTGCTTGGTGTTTCGTGGGATAGCCGCCCGGTGGAACAGGGTGGGCAGCGCTGGTTTCATGTCTATGGGGACGAACCCATCGATCACACCGACGTGTTGCACTGGACGCAGATGAGTCAGAACTGGAATAGCATGTGCGCGGATTGCCATTCGACCGGGTTGGTGAGCCGCTTTGACGTCGACCGGTTCAGCTTCGAAACATCGTGGGCCGAGATCGACGTCGCCTGTGAGGCTTGTCATGGTCCCGGCAGCCGGCATGTGAGCTGGGCCGAGTCGCCGACGGATTCATCGTCGGATGATGGTTTGCTCGTGAAGCTGAATGAACGCCGTGGCATTACCTGGATACTGGATCCGAAAACAGGCAACAGCAGTCGCAGTCAGCCGCGAGAAACGGAAACGGAGATTACCGTCTGCGCTCCGTGTCATTCGCGGCGCGCCAAAATTTCGGACACCGCGATGCCGGTCGAGCAGCTGCTGGATCATTATTTACCGGCGCTGATCCAGCCGGATTTGTACTATCCGGACGGACAGATTAACGACGAGGTGTACGTATACGGTTCATTTTTGCAGAGCCGTATGTATCAGCAGGGGGTCACCTGCAGCGATTGTCACGAACCGCACAGCCTTGAGTTGCTTGCCCCAGGGCCGGACGTCTGCGTCCAGTGCCATGCAGCGGAAAAATTTGCGACCCCGGATCATCACCTGCATCCGGTGGATTCGGCCGGTGCGAATTGTATCGAGTGCCACATGCCGCCGAAAACTTACATGCAGGTCGATGTGCGTCATGACCACAGCTTCCGGGTCCCGCGGCTGCAACTGAGCGCGGAGCTTGAGCTGCCTGATCCCTGCACGGCATGTCACGTTGACCGCGATACAGCCTGGGCTGCTGCGGCGACTGTTGCACAGCCACCCCATTGGAGCGATCTGCTGGCGAGGGCGCAGACTGGCACGGGCGCCGGTACCCATCTTTTAGCGCTGGCTGTGGACGGGTCAGTGCCGGCAATTATTCGGGCAACCGCGATGGTGCAAGCGCCCGTGCTCGGTAGCGTCGAGGGAACCGCCGCGCTGGCCGATCGCGCTGCTGACGACGATGCGCTGGTACGTTGGGCTACCGCCCGCGCGCTGCAATATCTGGACCCGGCAACCCGCGTTCGGGTCGGCGTTACGTTGCTCGATGACCCGGTCAAAGCTGTGCGGCTGGCCGCGATGTATGCGCTGTTACCGCTCGGCCCGGAAGTACTAACGCCGCAGGCCCAGCGCAGCTTCGATCTGGCCGTGCAGGAATACATGGAGGTGCAATTGGTCCAGGCTGAGCGCGCTGAAGCGCATGTCAACCTGGCCAATTTGTACCGGATGTTGAACCGCTACGATGATTCCGAACGCGCTTACCGCACGGCCATTCGGGTCAATCCGTACTTTATTCCCGCCTACGTGAACCTGGCAGATCTTTTTCGTATCCGGGAAAACGAGGCGCAGGGTGAGCTGATCCTGCGCGAGGGGCTGCGATTACTGCCGGGTCAGGGAGCATTGCACCACTCGCTGGGACTGATGTTGGTTCGGGACGGCCGCATTAACGAGGCAATGACTGAACTTGCCACTGCCGCGCAATCCGGGAACGCAACACCGCGCTATGCACTGGCCTATGCGCTTGCGATCGACGCCCAAGGAGACACCGGCGATGCTATCGCTTATTTGAATGAGGCGCGGCAGCGATTTTCCGACGATCAGGCACTGATTGCGGCACTGCTGATCATGTACGAGCGCATCGGTGACATGGCCGCGGCGGTCGAATTGCGTCGATTAATCAATATTCCGGTGGACGGCTCGGAGCAAGCCGTCCCTTAGCGAAAATATGCGCGGCAATCGTTCAACACGCCGACAAGGATTGCGCGCTGATCTCGCCATGAACGCACCCTGGCGGTAGTCGTTCACGTCGGGTCGCTCGATAATCGGGTGCAGAACGCTGCCGCGGTTGACGTTTCGTTCCGCGAAGGTGTACTGTCGCCTGCGGTGCTACAGGTGCCCCGTCGCCGGTCAGGCGACGGGTTAACGGGAAGACGGTGCGCCGGGTTTCAAAACCGGCAATGCCGTCACTGCCCCCGCAACGGTGGGCGAGGGTCGGAGCGATCAATACTGGCCACTGTGCTGCGAAGCATGGGAAGGCGATCGCCCCGAAAGTTTTTGATAACGACCTCGCGAGTCCGGATACCGGCCTGTAGCGTGCTGTAAAACGTTGGGTCTCGGTGGGAGGCTGCGTGACGACACCCGTCATGCTCATCTGACTGTATCGAACGTCTGCAGCCCGTTTGCGGGCAACGCAGTCGTTTGCTTCTGGTTCTCCCCTGCTGATCTGAAAAAGATGATCCGTGCTCGGGTGTGAGTGCGGGCGGAGAGAAAAAATGCGTTACCTATGCCTGAGCTTGGCATTCGCCGGGTGTTTGTCCGCGGCGTCTGCCGCTTTAGCAGACGAGAAGCAGGAAGAGCTGGAAACAATAGTCGTTACGGCTTCGAGAATTCCAGTACCTATCGCCGAGGTCGCCAGTTCTGTCACGGTGATCGAACGCCAGCATATTGTTGACCGCCAATCCGTGTTTATCAGTGACCTGCTCAGAGATGTTCCAGGCGTTGCCGTCAGCCGGCAGGGCCCGGCCGGCACAGTGACCGAGGTCCGTATCCGGGGTGCGGAGGCAAACCAGGTCATGGTCCTGATCGACGGCATCAAGGCCAATGACCCTGCGTTTACTGACACGTTCAGTTTCACGGACCTGACTTCATTTGACGTTGAGCGCGTCGAAGTGGTCCGCGGCCCGCAAAGCGCCCTGTGGGGAAGCGATGCGATGGCCGGGGTCATCAATGTGATCACGCGCCGCCCGGAGCAGGGGGCAACTACAGAGGCGTTTCTCGAAGGCGGCTCCTTCGAAACTGTCGCTGCCGGCGGCCGCTTTGCGACCCAGACTGACCGTTATCAGTTTGATGGCAGCCTGTCGTATCTGGACAGCGACGGTTCCAATATTGCGCGCAGCGGCGACGAAGACGATGGCTACGAGAACATTACCGCCACCGTCCGGGCGGGATACACGACCGATTCCAGCATCAACCTGGAGTTTGTGGGTCGGTACACTGGCTCCACGACAGAGTTCGACACCATCGATTCGCAGTGCGACCCGATCACATTCGTTTGCACTGGAACCGGGCTACCGGCTGATGCAAACCTGGAAACCGATAACTCGCAAACGTTCATGCGCTTCGGCGGTGATTTGAGATCATTCGATGGCCACTGGAAGAACGTCGCCTGGCTGGCAGCCAGTAATACCGACCACGGCCGTTATGCCGATGGCGTCAAGACGGGCTCTGACGAGGGCGAGCGCTACGGCGTTTATTACCAGTCCACTTGGGATTTTGCACCGCAAGAACGCGTAGACAGTGCACAGACAGTTACCTTTGCGATCGATCATGAGCGGCTAGAGTACACGCGCGATGATCTGAACAAGAAAATGGATACAACCGGTTTCGTATTCGAGGGCCGCACGCGTTTCTGGGAGGATCTGTATCTGTCGGCTGCAGTTCGTCACGATTCAAACAGCGATTTCGACGACGTCAACACCTGGCGTGTGACCAGCCTGTATACGTTTGAGCAAGCCGGCACCCAGCTGCACGCCGATTTCGGAACCGGGCAGAAGGCTCCGACGTTCACGGAGCGATTCAGCTTTTTCCCGGCCTTTTTTATCGGCAATCCCGAACTCAAGCCGGAAAAGTCTCGCGGCTGGGAGTTCGGTGTCAATCAGCCGTTCGCGGATGGACGTTGGGCAATCCAGGCAACCTATTTCAAGGAACGTCTGGAGAATGAAATCGCCGGCTTCGTATTTGACCCGGTCACGTTCCTTTTTACTGCGGAAAACGCAGATGGCACCAGCCACCGGACGGGCGTTGAAACGGCCTTGCAGGCATCTATCACCGATGCGTTCGACGCTGCGGCGACATATACCTACCTAGACGCAGACCAATCGGACGGGGCCGGCGGATTCACCGCTGAAGTCAGGCGTCCCCGACACATGGCCAGCGCCAATTTTAATTACCGGTTCATGGAATCACGCGGGAACATCAATCTGAACCTGTCGTATACGGGTGATCATTACGACACCTTTTTCCCGCCCGGGGCGGCCGGTCAGCGGGTAAAACTGGACAGCTATACGCTGGTGAATCTTGCGGCTTCGTACCAGGCGACGAACCGGGTGAGAGTCTATGGGCGCATCGAAAACCTGTTCGATGAAGCGTACGAGGATGTCATCGGTTTCAACACTCCGGGCATTGGAGCTTTCGTCGGAGTGCAGGTCAAGAGCGGGCGTTGAATCTTGAGCCGCCGGACCAAAGCCTTATTGTCCTGGAGCAGCGGCAAGGACTCGGCGTGGGCCCTGCAGGTCCTGCGCGCGCAGCCCGACGTTGAGTTGGCAGGGCTGCTGACGACGTTCAATCAGGAGGCGGATCGCGTTGCGATGCACGCAGTGCGTCGAGAACTCGTAGCGCAACAGGCCACTGCTGCTTCCCTGCCGTTGTATCCGGTTGAGCTGCCGTGGCCTTGCCCAAACGAAGAGTATGAAAACATCCTGACTGGCGCATTGACGGAACTGAAAGACAGACTGTCAATAACGCATGTTGCTTTCGGCGACTTGTACCTTGAAGACGTGCGTGCATACCGAGAGAAACAGATGGGACGCCTGGGGCTGACACCTTTGTTTCCGATTTGGGGGCAGCCGACCAACGAACTTGCCCACCGAATGGTCGCTGCCGGCGTTAAAGCCTGGTTGACCTGTGTCGATCCCAAACAGCTGCCGCGCGAGTTCGCAGGGCGGGCCTATGACGACCGGTTGCTCGGTGAGTTCCCCGACGGCGTAGATCCCTGCGGCGAGAACGGCGAATTCCATACCTTTGCCTGGGACGGCCCGATGTTTGCCAGTCCTGTTCACGTCTCTGTGGGCGAGCGTGTCGAGCGAGACGGCTTTGTATTCACGGACCTGATGCCTGGCTGATTCCCTCTGACTGTCCGCTCTCGACCCAAAGCGGACCTGCCATCATGTCTAGAAGTTACTTGAAAAAGTTGCGCTAATTTTGAACTTGTAGATTTGATGCGATGTCTGCTTTCGACCCAAAGCAGACATTCGAGTGCCTGACAGAAACCCCACCACTGTCGGGGTTTCATTGTCCGGACATTTTGGTTATCTTGCCCATCGCTCCGGCGCCCAGTCGAAGGTTAGGATAAGCACGTCTCCGGCCTCGGGCTTGATCGGTTGAATATCGAAGCCCAAGGCGTACGGCTCGACGGTGTAATCGGTATCGGCTTTCAGTTCGATCTTATTCATGTGTAGGAGTGTACCCGTTTGTGGGCGCGCAGCTCCTTGAAGGAGATGAGTCGTCGGCGTTCGTCATCCCAAAGCACCAGACGCAAGCCTTGCAGGCTTCGCAGCAGCGTAATTCGGCCGAGACTCAGAAACTCGGGATAGTCGCGCAGCACTTCGGGTAGGCGATAGAACGGAATCTGGCTCGATAGATGATGCACATGGTGAACGCCGATGTTCGCCGTGAACCATTTCAGAGGGTTCGGAAGATCGTAGTGCGAGCTTCCATGGAGCGCGGCGTCATGCATGTTCCAGCTTTCACTTCCCGCCCAAGACGTTTCCCTAAACTGATGTTGCACATAAAAGAGCCAGATTCCCG
>JAPUGB010000085.1 GCA_027293165.1 Gammaproteobacteria bacterium | reverse complement strand
ATGTATCGTTCGAACGCGGACATTCCGAGGTCTATGTGCAGGTATTGCGTACCGGTGCCCGGCAGAGGGTATCCGCGCGCAGCGGCGTAAACAGTGCGCCGGCCTGGTCACCGGATGGCAGATTATTGGCGCTGACTCTGTCAAAATCCGACGGCAACCTGGATATCTATACGCTCGATTTGTCGAACCAGGTACTGCAGCGGTTGACCGACAATCCCGCGATCGACACGGAAGCATCATGGTCCGGCGACGGCCGCTCGATTTTTTTTACATCGGATCGCAGTGGCGGGCCACAGATCTACAGAATCTCGGCTAATGGAGGCCGGCCGCAGCGGCTGACATTCGAAGGCAACTACAACGCCCGCCCGCGGGTATCTCCGGATGATCAAAATATCGCGGTCGTGCATAATGACCGCGGCAGTTATAGAATTGCCGTGGTTGAAATTGCGCGTGCGTATCTCCAGGTGCTGACCGACGGGCACCTGGATGAATCGCCGAGTTTTGCCCCCAATGGGGAGACCCTGATCTACGCGACCCGAGAAGGAGGGCGCGGGCTATTGGCGGCTGTATCGATTGACGGTCGTATTCGCCAGCGTATCTCGTCCGTCGACGGCGACGTGCGGGAACCGGCTTGGTCGCCATTTCCTTTAAATTAGTGTACTAATATAAGCGGTTATGTATGGTTATTAATGTTGCAACTAGGGTTATTTTAAGGAGCTACCGGTCATGAGACATTTACGATATCTGATCCCGATGGTATTTCTGGCGATCTCGGTGGGTTGCGCCACCAAGTCGGCCACCGACACTGGCGATAGCGCCGCCCCGGAGGAAAGCAGGGCCACGCCAAGCCGTGTCGACGACGATCGAGCGCAGCCGGGCGCCCCGATGCCGAGTGACGGCGGCCTGAACCTGGTCGATGACCGGACCGTTTATTTTGCCTTCGACTCTGCGGAGATCCGGGCTGCGGATCGGGAATTGGTGCGGATGCATGGCCGGAACCTCGCCGACAATTCAGATTTGAGCCTGCGTCTTGAAGGCCACGCGGATGAGCGCGGTACGCGCGAATACAACATCGGCCTCGGCGAGAGGCGTGCCCAGGCGGTCAAAGCCGCGCTAATGGTACAGGGCGCGTCGGCCGATCAGCTGACAACCGTCAGCTACGGTGAAGAACGGCCAGCGGTGCTTGGAAGCAACGAGTCGGCGTGGGCGCAAAATCGGCGCGTGGAAATGGCCTACGGCCGATAGAGCTAAGCGGATCGGGTGTTTGTTGAAATGTCCCTGGGACGAGGGTCGCGCAGCTTGGTGTGCACCGCGGTACTGGCATCTGGCTGCGCTGGCTTTAGCACTGACGGTTCCGTTCCAATCGATCAACAAGTCAACGACATCAACGGCCGTCTGACCCGGATCGAGCGGGTCGTCAATAACGACAGCCTGATGAACATCCTGGCGCGCCTGGATCAACTCCAGGCGGAATTGCGGTCGCTCCGCAACGACGTGGAAACCTTGCAGCACGAAACGGAAATGGCTGGGCAGCGCCAACGCGACCTGTATCTTGACGTTGATCGTCGCTTGCAGGGTATCGAGAAAGCAGCGCTGGCGGCCGGCGCCGGTGCGGCAGCTATCTATGCAGGAATCGCACTCGCCCCGGGGCAACTTCCGCTGCCTGGCGGGTCGGATCGCGAAAACTACGATGCAGCATTCGAGTTGCTCAAAGAAGGGCGCTACGAGGAGGCTGCTACCGCGTTCCAACAATTCATGGCGGTATATCCGGACAGTGCATTGATGGACAATGCGCAGTACTGGCTCGCGGAGACCTATTACGTAACCCAGGACTACGCTGCGGCATTGCCAGCTTTTCAGAAAGTCATCGCCGACTATCCGGCGTCCCGCAAGGTTCCCGATGCACTGCTTAAAATCGGCTACTCCAACTATGCACTGTCAAAGTGGCGCGATGCGCGCAAAGCGCTGACAGCAGTTGCCACAAACTATCCGGAAACGACCGCCGCGCGATTGGCCGGCCAACGCTTGGATCAGATGCAGGGCGAAGGCAACTGAGCGTTAACTCCGCGCTGCGCTTGCTAGAATAAGCAACAATAACCGACATCATTCACTTAGCCCGTTCCCCAAAACGGAACAGCGGCAATGGCAAACCACAAGACGCAACGGAACGAACTACCCGGCAACCAACGTTTGCGGGTCACCGAGATTTTTTACTCACTGCAGGGTGAGTCACGCCCGGCCGGTTGCCCCACAGTATTCGTGCGGCTAACGGGCTGCCCGCTGCGCTGCCAGTACTGCGATACCGAGTACGCTTTCGATGGCGGTGACTGGTGGGGAATCGACGCAATCGTTGACGAAATCTCCGAATACGAAACACGAATGGTCTGCGTGACCGGCGGCGAACCGCTGGCCCAACCGAATTGCCATCAACTGCTGGAAGCGCTGTGCGATGCCAACTTTGATGTTTCGCTGGAGACCAGCGGGGCGATCGACATATCCTCGGTCGAGCCGCGGGTCACGGTGGTCATGGATATTAAGACGCCGGGATCGGGCGAGGTTGAAAGGAACCTGTGGAGCAATCTGGAATCATTGAAATCGCAGGATCAGCTCAAGTTCGTCATTTGTGACCGCGAGGACTATGACTGGTCGCGCAAAAAGCTCGTAGAGCACGAACTAACCGATAAGTGTGCGGTGCTGTTTTCCCCGAGCTACGGGCAAATGGATCCGACGGATTTAGCCGAATGGATACTTGCGGATCGGCTGCGGGTTCGATTGCAACTGCAGTTGCATAAGTATCTGTGGGGAGAGGCGCCCGGCCACTAGTACACCACCATGACGAAGTGTGTGATTTTGTTGTCCGGTGGTATGGATTCAGCAACGGTCCTCGCAATTGCCTGTGACGCCGGCCTCCAATGCTATGCCCTGAGCTTTGACTACGGGCAACGCCACCGCGCTGAACTCGAGGCGGCCCGTCAGCTGGCAGGGGTGGCAGAACACCGCGTCATTCGCATCGACCTCGGCCAGCTGGGCGGCTCTGCATTGACCGATACGCAAATCCCGGTGCCGGAGAGCGGCGGGGAGGGTATACCCATCACCTATGTGCCCGCCCGGAATACGGTTTTCTTGTCCTATGGCCTCGCTTGGGCAGAGGTATTGGAAGCCGATGCGATATACGTTGGAATCAATGCCATCGATTATTCCGGCTACCC
>JAPUGB010000084.1 GCA_027293165.1 Gammaproteobacteria bacterium | reverse complement strand
AAACGGTGGTGTGTGGTTGCTCAGTCTGGTACTGGTTGCCTCTTGCCAACAAACAGAAGAGCAAGCCATGGGCAGCAATGAGTCGACGTCGAGCGGCGCCGTCACCGGATTGCTGATTGAAGATGTTGTCGTAGGTGAGGGTGCAGAGGCAGCGGCTGGGGTGAGCGCTACGGTTCACTACACCGGTTGGTTATACGCTCCGGAGAACCCCGATTATCGGGGCACAAAATACTACAGCTCGGTAGACCGCGGTCAGCCATTCGAGTTTCCCATCGGTGCCGGGCGCGTTATCCGCGGCTGGGATGAGGGTGTAGCCGGCATGCGAGTGGGCGGCAAGCGTATTTTGATTATCCCTGCAGAATGGGGATACGGGGCGCAGGGCACCGGCAGCGTTATTCCACCTAACGCGACGCTGGTGTTTGAAGTCGAGTTGCTCGCAGTCGACTGAAATCGAAAGCCCTGACGAGAAGCCAGGCCGGGCGCAAATCTGCAACAACTCTCCGACGGACCGGTGGCGGATTCTGTCAGGCAAGATCAGGATTCAGCGCATAAATACCGGTGAGTTTCGCCTCGGCTAGCACGTGGCCCTCGATGGCTGCTTGTACCTGCTGACCGGTAAAACGGCCTTCAACGGGACATTTATCCAGGTCGGTTGCGTACAGAGTGAAATGATAGTGGTGCAGGATCGAGTCGTTCCACGGCGGACACGGCCCTTCGTAGCCGTAATAATCGCCCTTCATTTTCGGGTCATCCGCCATGAAGCCGGTATAGTCGTTGATACCTTGTCTTGAGCCCGGCGGCCCCGCTGGGTTGTCTTTGCCGCCAGCAACAATACCATCTGAGCATTCTCCCTCGCCCACGGACCCGTCAGCCGGTGAGATGTCAACCATGACCCAATGAAAAAAATCTACCCTGGGCAAATCCGCAGGAACCACCCTGCCTTCCTTATTGAAGTCATCCAGCGCCGAGGGCACATCCGTGTCGATGCACAACAAGACCAGTGACCGGGCATTATCGGGTATCCCGCTCCAGTTAAGTTGTGGGTTGCGATTTTGGCCGAGGCGCATATGCGAGTCCGGATCGGGGATACCAAAAGCGCATGTCTCGGGAATTTTTTGGTTACGGCCAAACGTTGCCGATATTAATTCCATGTTTTTCCTTCCGTTGTCATCCGCCAATATTTAACTGTTGCCGGTAATAAAATGCAAAACGCGTGGCAGCTTACCGACCGCGTGCGCCGAGTGCCTACTGAGCTTCGATTTCCCTCAGCACCTGCTCAATGCGTGTCAGGGCCCAATCGACTTCCTGCCTCTGAATGATCAGCGGTGGTGCGAGGCGTACGACAGTCGCGTGCGTGTCTTTGGTCAGTATCCCCTGCGTCATTAGCCGTTCGCAGAATGCCCGTGCACTTATCATGTCGGGATTGAGTTGCATGCCGATAAACAGGCCTCGTCCCCGCGTGTCGGCTAGTACCGGCGAACTCCGTTTTCTCAAACCGTCAAGAAGGTATTTGCCCATCGACCTGCTGTTAGTGATCAGGTCTTCGTCCAGCAATACGTCCAGCGCTGTTTTGGCGACAGCCGCGGCAAGCGGGTTGCCGCCGAATGTACTTCCATGACTTCCAGGGCGAAACAGTTCCATAACGTCCCGCCGTGCGAGAAATAAAGAGACGGGGAGGATTCCACCACCCAAAGCCTTGCCGAGCAGCAAGCCATCCGGTTGCACCTTGTCGTGGTGACATGCCAGCAACTGCCCGGTGCGTCCAAGACCGGTCTGGATTTCGTCGCAGAGCAACAGCACGTTTTCGCGTCGGCAGATTTCCGAGCATCGTGCAAGGTAACCATCGGGCGGAATAACAATGCCGCCTTCTCCCTGTATAGGTTCAACCAGAAACGCCGCGGTGTTGGGTGTAATCGCGCTGTCCAGTGCATTCGCATCACCGAACGGAATCAGGCGAAAGCCGCCCGGCAATGGTCCAAAATTTTCGCGGTATTCGGGTTCGGAAGACATCGCGATACCAGCCAGAGTGCGGCCGTGGAAATTGCCCTCACAAACGATGACTTCGGCCTGATCCGCCGGCACCTGCTTGCGTTCATAGGCCCAGCGACGCGCCGCCTTCAGGGCAGTTTCGACGGCCTCGGCCCCGGTGTTCATCGGCAACGCCATATCCATGCCCGTAACCTCACAGGCCCGCTCGAGAAATTGTCCCAGGCGGTCGGTATGAAAAGCACGGGATACGACACTTAGACGGCTGGCCTGCTCGCCGAGAACGGCAAGCAGGCGCGGATGTGCGTGGCCGTGGCTAACCGCTGAGTACGCCCCCATCATGTCGAGGTACTTGTTGCCGTGCTCGTCCCAAACATGGCAACCCCGGCCACGGGTGAGAACCACCGGAAGAGGATTATAGTTTGCAGCCCCAAAACGCTGCTCCAATTCAATAGCCTTGCTCACGACTAAACCTCGGTGCCGCACAGTCCGGACATTAGAGGATGTTAGTTTATCCCCGCGGCTGTCACTACCGGAATATATTCGGTTGGCAAGCCTGCGGACTCGACACGGTCGCCACAGGTTGGTGCAATAATCGGTCTATGAATGCCCGCGCACCGGTGAAGGAAGAACTGTCCATTGCCGGACCGGCCGGGCAGATCGAGGCCTTGCTCGAGGCGCCCAGGGATAGCCAGGGTACAAGTGTTGGCGTGGTATGCCACCCACATCCATTACATCAAGGAACCATGATGAACAAGGTCGTGCATACGATCGCCCGGGCGCTAAACGACTTGGGCATGCCGGCGGTACGGTTCAATTTTCGCGGCGTTGGTGCTAGCGAAGGGAAGTATGCCGATGGCATTGGCGAGACCGGTGACCTTCTGGCTGTCGTGCGCTGGGTAACCGAGACGTACCCTACCGCCAAGCTTTGGCTAGCTGGATTTTCCTTCGGTGCGCTGGTTTCATACCGGGCTGCTCTAGAAACCGATACGGATCAGTTGATCAGTATTGCGCCACCGGTTGATAGGTTAAAAGGCTTGGCATCTGCACAACCGATCTGCCCGTGGTTAATCATTCAGGGAGATGCAGATGATGTTGTAAGCTGTGACGAGGTGGTGGCCTGGGTGAACGAGCTACATCCCGGGCCGGAACTGATTGTGTTTCCGGGTGCCGGTCACTTTTTCCACGGCCAGCTCATTCAGCTGAGAGCGGCGCTGGTAGATAGCCTGTCTTAGAGGGATTCATGATAAAGCAGCTTAGAGAATTACTCGGTCTGGACGAATTTCCCGCGGAGGCTGATCAGGGCTCTGATGGAACAGTGCGACTTGCGCTTGCAGCCCTTCTGGTGGAAATGGCGAGAGCCGATTTTGATCAGAGCGACGGCGAGGATGAGGAAATCGCCAGGCTTCTGGCGACGCATTTTCGCATGTCGGAGAGCGAAGCTGGCGTTCTGCTAAGCCGTGCGGAAGTTGCTCTAGACGACGCGGTTTGCCTGCATGATTTCACGCGCTCGCTGCGCAAGGAACTCGACATTGGGGCGAAACAACAGGTTATTGCTATGTTGTGGCAGGTGGCACTCGCCGACGACAAGCTCGATAGATACGAGGAATACCTCGTCCGTAAGATCGCCGATCTGCTGTACGTGTCAGCGTCGGACGTGGTTCGCTTGAAGCATCAGGCACAGGCAGAGTAAGTCACTCTGGCCGATCGTCCCCGCTCTCTGCCAGAGGTTCTGGAAGCCGTTGCCACAGGCCTACATGATGCCGCTCATCGACACGCAGGCCAGCCCCGTAATTGCACGGCCTGAAGGCAGCAGGCGCATGACAAATCCGATGATGATGAGTGCAAACAATGGGGATAAATCGATGCCGGCAATCGGCGGAATCCATCGCCGCAGCGGCCGTAATGCGGGTTGCACGATGTTGCCCAGTAGACTAACGGCAGGATTATAGCCGCCCTGGCCGATCCAACTCAGTATTACATAGGCCAGAATCAGAAATAGATAAACATTCAGCACGAGGTGAACCAGGCGCAAAAGGCTCAGCGAAATTATCTGGCCAACGTGAGGCGCGACCGTACAGGCCACATTGAGTAAAGCCGTTGTCGCAAGGGCCTGGATGACGAACAGTACGATGAAGGTGGCTGTATCGAATCCCCAAGCGTTGGGAACGTAGCGGCGCAGCGGAACAACCAGCGGGTTGGTCACCCGGAGAATAAATTGCATCAGTGGATTGCGCGCGTCCGCCCTTATCCACTGCAGGATCAATCGCAGAACGAAAGTAATGATGTAAAGTTCAATCAGTACCCGGAAAACAAAAATCAGCGCATCTTGCATGCTGCGGCTCTTCCATATGATTTGGTGGGCCCGTCAGGCGACTGCTGGTTGTTCCCCGAATCAGTCAGCCTGGCGCAACACTGATCTCAGTCGTTACTGGAGCCCGATTCTCCCAGTTCGGCGGACCGGTCCCGGGCCGCCTCCAGCGCCCTGCGGAAGATATCACGAATTTCCGCATCCTCCAGAACCTTGAGCGCCGCGGCCGTGCTGCCGCCCGGCGACGTTACTTGCCTTCTCAGATCGGCGAGGTCGGACCCGACGGTGTCTGCGATCCTGGCGGCACCCAGCGCCGTACCGACCGTGAGCCGACTGGCTACGTCTTTGCTGAACCCGAAATCGAGTGCCGAGTTTTCAATCAACTCCATCAGCAGATAGAAATATGCCGGGCCGCTGCCCGACACCGCGGTTGCCGCGTCCATCAGGCTTTCGTTGTCGAGCCAGACTGCGGTACCTATAGAGCTGGCAATGTAGTCAGCGAGTTCCCGCTGGGGTTCGGTTACACTCGCGCTGGGCGTCAGGACTGATAATCCTGCGCCTATCAACGCGGGTTGGTTCGGCATAGCCCGAACTACCGGAACCTCAGACCCAAACCAGGCAAGCAATGATCCAATGGTTGTGCCAGCGGCAATCGATACGATCAACTGATCGGCCGGACGTTCCGACGCAGCAGTTTCTTCGGCAACGGTTCGCATCATCTGCGGTTTGACAGCGAGTACCAAAACGTCAGCTTTTTCGGCGACGGCGAGATTGTCCGGACTGATATACAACCCCGCATGCAGATTACGCAACTCATCCTGGCATGCGCTATCAGGATCAGCCACGCTAAGCAGCTGTGGGGGGTGACCTGCCTGTATCAGGCCGCGAATGATCGCCTGGCCCATGTTTCCCCCACCGATAAATCCGATCTGTCTGTCGGCGGTACTCATCAATATATCTTACTCTGCTGCTGTCGGTGGAGCTTCCCGCGGCCCGAATATGCCGGTACCAATCCGAAGCAAGGTGGCGCCCTCGAGTATCGCAGCCTCTAGGTCGCCGGACATTCCCATCGACAGTGTATCAATGTGGTGCCCTTGGTCCCGAAGGCGTTCCATCAGGACGTGAAGTTCGCGGAACGGCTGACGTTGCTTCTCTATGTCCGGTGTTGGTAGCGGCATGCCCATCAGTCCGCGCAGCCGGAGGCGCGGCAAGTTGTCAATCTGCTTGGCTAAGGTCGGCACTTCACCAACAGGAGCACCACCGTGTTTGCCCTCAGGGTCCAGCTGGACCTGAATGCATACCTGCAAATCGGGGCTGTCCTCTGGCCGTTGACGGCTTAGTCGCTGAGCAATTTGCGATGATGCAATGGTCTGTACCCAATCGAAAGAACTAGCGATCGTGCGGGTCTTGTTCGACTGGATAGCTCCAATGAAATGCCACTCTAGATCTTCGCCGCATTCTGGAATTTTTTTTGAGGCTTCCTGGAGATAGTTTTCGCCAAACCGCGTGATGCCGGCAGCGGCGACCTCCCGGACCGCGTCGCTGAGCTGATTTTTGCTGACGGCAAGAATCTGAATATCGGCAGGATCCCGGCCTGCCTCAATGGCTGCAGCCGCGATGCGATTTTTCAAATCCTTCAAGTGTTTCGTGATACGCGTCACGATCCGTCCGTGTTGGATGTCTATACTAGCCAATCAGTAGTGACCGGTTATGGTAAATCCGTCACACACATATTGGTTGCACGGCTCCTTCGTGGGGATTGGTTATGGCAGTAGATATTGCTCAGTTGCTGGCCTTTTCAGTTAAGAACAACGCGTCCGACCTTCATCTTTCGGCTGGTGTTCCTCCGATGATTCGTGTGGACGGCGATGTGAAAAGAGTCAACATGCCTGCGCTTACCCATAAAGATGTGCACAGCATGATATACGACATCATGAACGACAAACAGCGGAAGGATTTTGAGGAATTTCTTGAAACAGACTTTTCGTTTGAAATTCCTAAACTGGCACGGTTTCGCGTGAATGCTTTTAATCAAGCGCGAGGTGCAGGGGCGGTTTTCCGAACGATTCCATCCGAAATTCTTAGCCTTGAGGACTTAAAAGCTCCAAATATCTTTAAAGATATAGCCATGTACCCGCGCGGCATCGTCCTGGTTACGGGTCCGACCGGTTCGGGCAAGTCAACTACGCTGGCGGCGATGGTTCATTACGTGAATGAGAACAAACCAGACCATATTTTGACGATCGAGGATCCAATTGAATTCGTTCACGAGTGCAAACGGTCGCTGATCAATCAACGCGAAGTGAATCGTGACACTCTGGGTTTCAGTGAGGCGCTAAGGTCGGCGTTGCGCGAAGATCCCGATGTGATTCTGGTTGGCGAGATGCGGGATCTGGAAACCATTCGCCTGGCATTAACGGCAGCTGAGACTGGACATCTGGTGTTCGGGACGCTTCATACGAGTTCTGCCGCCAAGACCATTGACCGTGTTGTCGATGTATTTCCGGCACAGGAGAAGGAGATGGTTCGGTCGATGCTCTCCGAGTCACTACGTGCCGTAATCTCCCAGACCCTGCTTAAGCGAGTCGGAGGCGGCCGTGTGGCCGCCCACGAAATCATGATCGGGACTCCGGCAATTCGTAACCTGATCAGAGAAGGAAAAATCGCCCAAATGTATTCGGCGATTCAAACCGGCCAGGGCCAGGGCATGCAGACATTGGATCAGGATCTCCAGGACCTGATGGTCAAGGGCCAGATCAGTAAGGAAGAGGCGCGCTTCAAGGCCGTCAACAAGGAGAATTTCTGAAGTCAGGTCCGCAATGCGGAGGACTAATCTTCAGACGGAATTAAGGTAATGGAACGCGACCAAGCAACCCGAATGATGCAGACCCTGCTGAAAAAGCTGGTCGCCAAAGGCGGTTCCGATTTGTTCATAACTGCCGGGTTTCCTCCGGCGATCAAGATTGACGGAGAAGTCCACCGGGCTGCGCAACAAGAGCTGGCTCCCGACCAATCCGCGGTGATGGTCCGTTCGATCATGAACGACCGGCAGGCGAGAGATTTTGATGCAACGAAAGAATGTAACTTTGCGATTAACCCGCAGGGAATCGGCCGATTTCGGGTAAGCGCGTTCATTCAGCAGGGACAGGTTGGCGCTGTTCTGCGTACGATCATTACGAAGATTCCGACGGTCGAGGAACTCGAGCTTCCGGGGAACCTGAAGGACATCGCGATGACGACCCGTGGGCTCGTTATCATCGTTGGTGCGACCGGTTCCGGTAAGTCAACGACGCTTGCGGCCATGGTGGGCCATCGCAATAACGCCTCGCGTGGACATATCGTTACGATTGAGGATCCGGTCGAATACGTACATCCTCACGGAAACTGCGTCATTACCCAGCGCGAGGTCGGTGTTGATACCGAGTCTTGGCATGCGGCATTGAAGAATACTCTCCGACAGGCGCCCGACGTGATCCTGATCGGCGAAATTCGCGAGCGGGAAACCATGGAATATGGGATCCAATTCGCCGAAACCGGGCATCTTTGCCTGGCAACCATGCATGCCAATAACGCCAATCAGGCTCTCGACCGGATCATCAACTTTTTCCCCGAAGAAAAACGCTCGCAGCTGTTGATGGACCTGTCACTGAATGTTCAAGCCCTGATTTCCCAGAGACTCATACCCCGACAAAATGGAGAGGGACGCGTGGCGGCAATGGAGATCATGCTGGCTTCGCCGCTTATATCCGACCTCATATTCAAAGGTGAGGTGGCGCGGATTAAGGAGATCATGGCGAAGTCGACGCGTCTTGGAATGCAGACGTTCGATCAGGCGCTTTTCACTTTGTATGAAAAAGGAACCATCGCTTACGAGGAGGTAATGAGAAACGCCGATTCCAAGAACGAGTTGCGATTAAAAATCAAACTGGAAAGCAACCGAGAACAAATTCTCGAGAAAGGTCAGTCTGACACCCTGCAATTACATGATGAAGGTGGCGGGAAGGCCCTTGCGTGATCGTCAGTCGACGTGCGGTTTACTTAACTAATTAACAATCTATGAACGTTCAACCTTTATTCAAACTCATGGTCGAGAAGAAAGCCTCGGATATGTTTTTCACCAGTCATGCGCCGGTCAAGATCAAGATCGAGGGCAAAATCATGCCGGTCAATAAACTGGAACTGACTCCAAAAATGGTGCGGCAAGCGGCCATGGAGCTGATGAACGAAGAGCAGATGGACTATTTCAATCGAGAACTCGAGCTCGATTTCGCCATCTCCAAGTCGGGCCTGGGGCGATTCCGGGTCAACGTATTTCATCAGCGTGGGAATGTTGGCATGGTTATGCGCCATTTGACCGCGGAGGTGCCGACCCTGAGCGAACTGGGTATGCCTCCAATTCTCAACGATCTGATAATGTTCCGCCGCGGATTGGTTTTGATGGTCGGAGCGACTGGATCCGGCAAGACGACGACGATTGCCGGAATGATCAATTATCGCAATGAGAAATCTTCGTCGCACATAGTTACGATCGAAGATCCGATCGAGTATCTGCACCCGAACAAAAAGTCCATCGTGAATCAGCGCGAGGTCGGTATAGACACCCTGTCTTACTCCCGAGCGCTAAAGAGTGCAATGCGGGAGGCGCCGGACGTCATCCTGGTTGGTGAAATTCGCGACCGGGAGTCGATGGAGGCCGTGATCCACCTGGCCGGAACCGGCCACCTCGTGGTTGCGACCCTGCACGCAAATAATGCTCCGGAAACCCTGGACCGTATGATCAATCTGTTTCCGCAGGAGCAACATCGTCAGGTTTACATGGACCTGTCACACTACCTGCGCGCGATCATCTCGCAGCGCTTGGTTCGCAGCACCGACGGCAAGCGCGTCGCCGCCGTAGAAGTCATGTTGAACACCGCGCATATTGCCGAGCTGATAAATCGGGCGGACCTCGGCCGGGTCAAGGAATCGTTCCGGTCGAGTAGCGAGGCGGGAATGCAAACTTTCGATCAGGCGCTGCTGTCGCTGTATAAAGAAGGTCGGATTTCGATGGAAGAGGCACTGGCGAACGCAGACTCACGCACCGATCTCGAGGCCAAGATTCACTTCGCATAGACCGGGCTGGCTGTCCATCCCGCGAATTCCTCCGTTCGCGCATTAGACTTTTCTGACCAGTCCGGGCTGCAGTCGCCGGCCGGGTTTTGCCGTTCAGTGTTTAGGGATTACCGTCACCCGTATAAATCGTGGCAGCTTCAAACACCGGTCCATCGACGCAGACGCGCTTCATGCTAACGCCTGAGTCGGTATGCACTGCCACAGTACAACCAGCGCAGCCTCCCATGGCGCAGGCCATGAACTCTTCCAGGCACAGCTGACAGGGCAGACCGTATTCGCTCGCAATGAGCGCGACCGCATGCAACATCGGCTCGGGGCCGCAGGCGAATATCTCTATCTCGCGGAGCGACTCAGACGGCAGTGATGCGAGCCAATCTCGCGCCAGGTCTGTGACATAGCCTTGGTAACAGCCGGCATAGCCCCGTAGGCTGGCGAGCCGGGCCGGAATCTCGAGGTTCTCCAGCAGCGGCATCGTAGCCGATGTCGTCTGTGGGATGCCGGTCAGCGGCAATACAGAGTGTGCCGTCTCGAACGGAAATGGCAACTCTGATCCCATAAAGACCGCTGGGCTGAACTTTTGTTTGCTGCCGCGGCGCAGGTGTTCCGCCAGGAACACGATAGGCGGGATTCCGACTCCGCCGCCAATCATCAGTGGCACCGAATTCTCCTCATGGAGCCGAAAACCGTTGCCTATTGGGCCAATGATATTGATGCAATCTCCAGCCTTGGCCTGACTCAGCGCTTTCAGCCCCGGTCCCACGATTTTATAAAAAAAATCTACGGACTCTTCTCCGGGGGAGGAACGCATGATCGATAATGGGCGCCGCATTGGAATGTCCGCATCGCAGCGCACATGTGCAAACATGCCCGGCCGCGCCCGTGCGGCACATTGCGGAGCATGTAGGCGGAGAATGAACTGGTCTTCCGGGAAGCCTAGTTGTTGGATGACCGTTGCGTCTTCGACAAAGATTGTGTTTCGAATGGCGTCGTTCATTGACCCTGCCGCGACTCAAATACCGCGGCCAGAACCGCCATCCGGATCGCCAGGCCGTTGTTGACCTGTTGGGTGATAACCGATTGTGGCCCATCGGCGACCGGGCCGGCGATCTCGACGTCACGATTCATTGGTCCTGGGTGCATGACGATTGCGTCAGGTCGCGCCCGGCTCAGCCTCTCTTCAGTCAGTCCGTACTTTTGCAAGTACTCGTGGTTTGTCATCAGGCTGGATTTTCCCTTTATGCGTTCCCTTTGAATTCGGAGTGTCATTATCACGTCTGCACCATTGATGGCTTCATCTATATCGTCGACGAGCACACCTTGGGGATATAATTCCATGTCAGGAGCTAGTTCAGGCGGTGCCACCAGGCGCAATTCGTTGGGCCCCATGATTGAGAGGCCCTCTCCCAGGGATCGTGCGACTCGCGAATGTTTGAGGTCTCCGATCACCGTTACCGTCAAGCCATCGAGATTCTGCTTGTGCTGGCGTATCGTGAGCAGATCCAGAAGGCCTTGGGTCGGATGGGAAACGTCGGCTTCGCCGGCGTTCAGCACGCTCACATACGGTTGAACATTGCGTGCTATGAATTCCGGTATGCCTGCGCTGGCATCCCTGACAACGAACACATCCGCCTGCATAGCCTGCAAAGTGTAGATTGTGTCAAGAATACTTTCGCCTTTTTTACGCGATGACATGTTAACGTCGAGGTTCAGCACGTCGGCACTCATTCGCTTGGCGGCAAGTTCAAACGAAGCCCTGGTTCGGGTACTGGGTTCGAAAAATAGATTCACAACGGTGCGGCCATCAAGAGCTTTGTCTCTGCTCGGCGGCGTGCCCGGTTTGTGCTGATAATGTTCAGAACGATCGAGCAGGTCGCTAATAAAGTCGCGGCGCAGCCCCCGAAGTGTCAATAAATGTCGGAGCTTTCCCGATTCGGTGAGCTGCAGGCATCCGGTCTCGGACTCGTTCATATCAGATCAAAGCTTTGGGCTGGATTGATTAATCCAGTTTTCCGCAATTAGCTTGGCCGCCAGGCTGTCCACGTCTTCACGTCTGAGCTTCTTGGTTCTGATTCCCTTCCGCCGTTGTTCTTTTAGTAGATCTCGCGCTTCCACCGAAGTTAGGCGTTCGTCGACGGTTTCAACCGGGAGGCCGTACCTCTCGATCAGAACGTCCACAAACTGCAATACACGAGCGGTCATGGCAGATTCCGTCCCGTCCATATTATAGGGTAGGCCGATCACCAGCAGATTCGGTTCCCACTCCCGCACTTCCTTATCCAGTGCCGGCCAGTCAGGAACGCCGTCCCGGGCCTTTATCGTGCCGACCGTGGAACTGCTGCGGGTATGCGTTGATGCCGCAGCCAGGCCGATTCGCCTGGCGCCGAAATCGAGGGCCAGCACGCTCACATTCATTGCCGGTATTTTCTGGCGTCGGGCCATGCGAGAAAAAACTGTGAACGGAGCCGTCGGCTCTGGACCGATAGTTCGGCCCAAGCGTCATGCATGGCCGGCCTGTGTGTTCAGAGTCGTCAGATTGACCCCGAGTTTCCGGGCTGCCTCTTCCCAACGTCGTTCGAATGGGGTTTCGAAGACGATCCGTGGATCTGCCGGGACACTCAGCCAGGCGTTTTCGCGAATTTCGGCGTCCAGCTGACCGGCACCCCAACCCGCATACCCCAGCACGATAAGTGCGCGCTCAGGGCCATTCCCGGCCGCCAGCGAGGACAATATGTCCTGAGAGGTTGTGACATATATGGCTTCGCCCACCGGCATGGTGGCTTCCCATTCGCGCGTTGATTCATGCAATACGAATCCGCGTTCGGTTTGAACGGGACCACCACGCAGTACCGGTTGTGCCGTGAGGGTCTCATCGGGGGAGTCGAGCGATAGTTGTTCCAGAACCTCTCCAAGGCCCATATCGAGAGGTCGATTTATGACAAGCCCAAGGGCTCCCAGATCACTGTGTTCACAGATATAAGTGACGGTTTGGTGAAAGTTCGGATCCATCATCGTCGGCATCGCGATCAGCAGATGCCCAGTCATATGGGTGGTATCACTCACGCTTTCAGTATCGTCCGGATTGAATTGGGGCACAAGTTTCTGAGCGCGATGTCCCTACGATTCGCCTGCCATCGTTACGTTGGTACGGCCTGTTGTTTCCCCACTGAATCTCCATTCATAGGCAAAACGCAGCACATCATAATCTTTGTGCAAAAATTCCGGAAAAGCTTCAAACGGCGCCGCCAGAATAAGAATCTCCATAGCAGCTTGATCCAGTCGGCGTTCGCCGGATGAGGTCAGTACAACCACTTCCTCGAGTGTTCCGTCTGCCGCAATTGCAACCTCCAACGTTGGATTCTTCAGAAGGTTACGATAGCTGATGTCGTGCGGAAAGTTCATCGTACCGACTCGTTCAACCTTGCGTTTCCATGAGTCCAGATAGGCGGCAATTCGGGATTCGCGCGTGGTCGCGCTGATGACGAGCTCGCGCGGGGCGGTACTCGGCAAAAGTGTTTCACTGTCCGGCGCTGCTAAGATCTCAACAGGGTTTTCCGCGCCCGGCATTCCTCGTAAAGCCGGCTTGGGTTGAGCCTGATCATGATAATCATCAGGAATCTTGTTCCGGCTGTCTTTGTTATGAGTGTCTACCGCCACTCGCATCATGGGAGTGAGCATCCCCTGGTCCAACGCTTCGGGATCTCCGTCCTGCTCAGGTCCGGGCATTCTTGGACGATAATTGCGTCCATACGCAATCTGCACCGGGACGTCGCTTGCGTTTCCGGCGCCTCTCAGGTTGCGCTCGGCGAGCAGCTGTGCATCGTCGGGCGCCTGCTGTTTTTCGTATTCCCCAGTGATCAGGACAACTTCGAGGGTTGTTGCGTCGTCGGAAACAGGCGGATTATCTGCTCCGGTAAAAGTAACACCCATGATCACGACGCCATGAAACAGGGCGGCAAGGAACATCGTGGAAGAAAGGTGATTCCCGGCCCAGTTCGGCATCGAAATCAGCGGTCCCGCACTATTGGCTCCATCCATCAGACCAGCGTTCCCCGGCGCAGCGCCCGGCTAGTAGGGCAAGCAACCCTTACAGCCTTTTCCGCAGACTATCCATAGCCCTAACACGAATAGCTCAATTATACGTGCTGTGCTGCCCATCGGCGGTATTCCATCACATTATTTGGGCCTTCCCAGGACAGTGCGCCCTGGCCTGGTCAGCGCAGGCCTCGGCACACGGTCCCCGAGGGCGGGGGCCCCCGCGGCCGCGCCGTCCAGGCAAAATCGACCACTAAGCGGCGGCCTGACGCTCTCTCAGGGTCTCTTCGATGCTGTCGAACAGGGATTCGGCAGGATCGCAGCCCGCCAGCTTCTGCAGTTCGCGAATGCCCGTCGGACTGGTGACATTGATTTCCGTCAGGTAATCGCCGATCACATCGAGCCCGGCGAATAACACTCCCTTCTCCTTCAAAACAGGGCCAACTTGCTGACAAATCCATCGGTCACGGTCCGTGAGTTCCCTGGTCTGCGCTTTTGCCCCCATGACGAGGTTTCCCCGGCTGTCATCGCCCTGCGGGATGCGCGCGAGAGCAAAATCAGCCGGATCACCGTTCACGAGGATAATCCGTTTGTCGCCGTCACGGATTTCCGGAACATACCGCTGTGCCATGGTGTAGCGGGTCTCATCTCCGGTAATAGTCTCGAAAATAACGTTTACGTTCGCTTCGCTTTTCTCCACGATGAAAACCGATCGTCCCCCCATGCCGTCTAGGGGTTTCACCACTATTTTTGCTTGGTCTTTCAGAAACGTTTTCAGTTCCCGGATCGACCGGGTAATCAAGGTATCGGGACAGCAATGTGGGAACCACGATGTGAATGCTTTTTCATTTATGTCCCTCAGGCTGGCCGGGCGGTTAACTATAAGCACCCCGCTTTCTTCCGCCTGCTCCAGGATATAGGTTGTGTAGATATATTCAGTGTCAAAGGGTGGATCTTTGCGCATCAATACGACATCCAATTCGGCCAGGTTGATGCTTGTCACGGGGCTCAGCTCGAACCAACAGTCTTGATCATCGCTAACCTTCAGTTTACGTTCGTTGCCGAGCGCTTTCCCGTTTAAAAGGCGCAAATCGATCTGCTCGAAGTAGTGTAATTCATGGCCGCGTTTCTGAGCCGCCAGTAGCATTGCAAGGGTGCTGTCCTTCGCCGGGCTGATTTCGGCGATCGGATCCATTACGACACCGACATGAATACTGCTCATAAAGTTCTCCGGTTGGGGCAGCAGGGACTTATCCTATCGCTCCTGTTGGCATCATATTAGGTCCAAGACCTGCTGAAATATCGGCCTCAGCCGAGTATTATCCGGGCAGTGTGCGCTTAGGGTTCTGCCGGTCCGGCAGGCCGATTGAACGTTTGGTCGCGGGGTATACGGGTTTTCTCAGCAGCGGTCCTTGAGCAATATACAGGGGTCAATCACGCATTGTTCCGGCAACGAGTGCGCTCCAGCCAGCTCGGTTCCTTGGATGCATAGATTACATTATGTTAAAAGAGGGAAATCCCGCTCCAGTCAGGGAGGCGCAGGTGGTTGACGAGGCGGCTTCGAAACTTCAGGGGCTGAAAATCCTGATCATCGATGATAGTAAGACCATACGTCGTACGGCTGAAACGCTGTTGTCCAAGGAGGGATGCAGGGTCTTCACGGCAGTGGACGGATTCGATGCCCTTTCGAAAATCGCTGATCACCGTCCGGACGTTATCTTTGTAGACATCATGATGCCACGTCTTGACGGCTATCAGACCTGTTCGCTAATCAAGCACAACAGCAACTTTAAGGATACGCCCGTCATTATGCTCTCAAGCAGGGACGGCTTGTTCGATCGGGCGCGTGGACGAATTGTTGGTTCCGAGCAATATTTGACGAAGCCCTTTACCAAAGATGAGCTTCTTGGGGCGATTGCGCGGCAGGTTTCCGGCTAGACCAATAGGAGTGCGCAGATTGGCCTTGGTGTTGATTGTTGACGATTCTCCAACGGAGCAGCATCTGTTCGCGCGCGCGCTTGAAAAACACGGCTTCGATACGGTAGTCGCCAGCGATGGTGAAGAGGCGATTGCTAAAGCCGAGAAGGTCCAGCCGCAGGTGATCATCATGGATGTTGTTATGCCTGGCATGAACGGTTTCCAGGCCACAAGGCAACTCAAACGCAATATCACAACGTCGTCGATACCGATCGTTATTATTAGTACCAAAGGGCTCGAAACGGACCGCATCTGGGGTTTGCGCCAGGGCGCGGTGGAGTATCTGGTCAAACCCGTTGATGCGGATCAGATTGTGCAGGCGGTTGAAGCCGCCCTGGGACAATGAGTACCGAGCCGGGTAATGCTCTGACAGCTCTGAGGGACACGCCGTTTGAGTTGTTGCAGGAACTTGAACGCCGCAGCAAGCTTGCTTTGGCCGGTCCCGCTGCCGCTAAAGGTGACGCGCAGGAATGGGTAGGGATTGGGTTTCGGTTGGGTACTGACTGGCTTTTGGTCGCACGCCATGAGGTGCGCGAGGTAATGATAATTCCGTCCCAAGCCGCGCGGGTGCCGGGAGCAAAGCCTTGGGTGGTCGGCTTGGTAAACGTCAGGGGGCAGCTGCTTCCGTTGGTTGATCTAAAGCAGTTTTTGGGGGCCGGCACCGGTGGTGGTCATGCCGCTCGTGTATTGGTGCTGAACAGTCGCGAATTTCCGCTGGGTATCGTTGTCGACGAGGTCATCGGCTTTCGGCGCTTCCTGGTAACGGAATTTGCGCAGGAGTGTCCGGATACGGTGGTTCGGTGCGAGCGCTACCTCGACGGCTCGTATAACCGCGGCGATGACACCTGGCCAATTTTCAATATGGCAAAGCTGTTGGAGACCAAAGAGTTCCAGCACGTAGCGGCGGAGTAAGCAGGTTTAGCGCATGTATGGTGCAGCATACGTTCAGCGAGTCGCGGGACGAGCCTCGCGTGGCGTCACCCGGCATTAAACGCGGAGAATTGCAACGATGGCGGAAAAAACCAACGGAGCACGGTACCTGCCGGCTCTCGCTTTCTTGCTCCTCGCGCTGATCGGGTCGGCCGGCTTTAAGCTGTATGTTGCAGACGCAGATCGCACCCGGTCTGAGGCGGGGAGTACGGCAATTGCGAGCCTGGCCTACGCACAGGCCGCTAATCTGCAGGCCCGCATTGCTCTGGGTGGAGCCGACGAGGCTTTTGTCGCTCTGGCGGAGACACGTCGTGGACTCGATTCGATCGATGCCGCGAAGCTGTCACCAGCACAAAGGGATCGCCTACTGCTGACTCGCTCCAGCGTCGAGGAGCTTTTGGAGGGGCAGGAAGATGTCCGTGCCCTGCATGCCGCCGCCAACACGCTGGCTGAAGTCGTAGACCGTTTCACCGAAACCATTTACTTGCTGGAAGAAGAGGTTTCGTTAGCGCCGCAGCCCGCGTTGGGAGCACATCTGGGACGCTTGCGGCTGCTCGCCGAGGGACAGCTGAGCAACGCCCAAGCCCTGGCCCGGGGAGTCAGCGAGCCTGCGGAATCCAGCCGTAAGATGCTGGACAGCGAGGTGGAGCTGAATCAAATCGTGCAAGGCTTACGGGCCGGTGATGCTCAATTGGCGATTAGCCCCGTAGCTGGCGAGGCAGCGGAGCAAATGGTGGGGCGCCTTGCCGGCCTGTCCAGTGAAATGGCAAGCAGTGTCCAAAACATGCTCGTCATATCTGATCGGGTCATAGCGATACGCCAGGCAAATCGGCAACTGGACGATGTGGCACTTAAACCCGAAATCGTGGCCGTGCTTGCTGGCTTGCCGGTCGGATCCGGACAGCAAAGTTCAGTGCTGTCATTCAGCATGCCTCCGCGTATCGATCAGTTGACTCATCCGGTAGTACTGCTGTCGCTCGCAGGACTGGTGCTTTTGATCATGGCCTGGGTTTATCAGCGCGCTGCGGGTAGTCGTAAAGCGACGGTCAAGCTTGCTGCACAAACCGAGCAGGATCAGGAGGCTATTCTTCGGCTGCTGGATGAATTGGGCAGTCTTGCGGACGGTGATCTGACGGTTCGCGTGACCGTCGGTGAGGACGTGACCGGAGCCATAGCCGATTCGGTCAATTATGCAGTCGAGGCGCTCAGGGACCTCGTAATGACGATTAGTGACAGCGCAATCCTTGTGGATGGCGAAGCAAAACAGGCCGAGGTCAGTGCGCGGCAGCTTGGCGCAGCCAGCGATGGGCAGCGCAGGCAAATCAAAGCGGCGTCCGACTCGATTGCCCAAATGGCCGCATCAGTCGATGAGGTGTCTGGCAACGCGGAACGATCGTCCGATGTTGCACGACATGCCGTGGACGTGGCGCACAAGGGCGGAAGCGCTGTACGCAGAACAATTGAGGGTATGAACACTATTCGCGAAACGATCCAAGATACATCGAAGCGTATTAAACGGCTTGGTGAAAGTTCGCAAGAGATTGGCGACATAGTGGACCTGATTAATGATATTGCCGAGCAAACGAATATTCTTGCTCTAAATGCGTCGATCCAGGCATCGATGGCCGGCGAAGCTGGACGTGGATTTGCAGTGGTAGCAGACGAAGTTCAGCGACTTGCCGAGCGTTCCGCCAACGCGACCAAACAGATCGAAGTACTGGTACGGACAATTCAGTCCGATACCAACGAAGCCGTCGTATCCATGGAACGAAGCACCACCGATGTAGTTGGCGGCGCATTGCTGGCTGAGAACGCGGGCGCTGCGCTTGAAGAGATCGAACAGGTATCCAATCAGATTGCGATGCTCGTTCAAAATATCTCTGGATCTTCACGGGAACAGTCCAATGCTGCGCAGGGTATTCTGCGCAACATGGGCCAGCTCGATGAAATTAGCGCTCAGACCGATCGGAGTACCAATGCAACAACTGCTTCCATAAGCAAACTTTCGAAACTGGCCAGTGAACTTCGAAGATCAATTGCTGGGTTCCGTCTGCCAGACTTGAAAGCCGCTTCTACAGCGCTGGAGAATGTTGAAGTGGAGAAATTGTCGGTGGACGTGGACGCGGAGGATGAGCAGAGCGAAGACTTCGCCGCCCAGAAAACAGCCTGACCGGCGATTCTCGTCACCTGTCCTATACGTATGAGTGTTGCGAAACCTGAATCCCTGTATCTAGTCGGAGAAGCGCTTTCGTTGACGCTGGACGATGCTCGCGGCTTTCTCGAAAGTTTTGCCGACGGCAGTGGCAGCGTAGAAGCTCTAGAACGATGTGCGAGTCTGCTGCACATGGCGAAGGGAGCGCTGCATCTCACCGAAACGTACGGCGCCAGTCTGCTCGCGGAAGAGATGGAAGAAACCTGTCGCTTCATGGCCAAACATCGTCATAAGGAAGGTGAGTCCGAGGAAGGCATCGAAGCGCTGAGCCGCGCAATGGTCCAGCTGCCAATTTACGTGGACCGAATCCTCGCCGGTGGGCGCGATATCCCACTGGTGCTACTGCCTCTACTCAATGACCTGCGTGCTGCAAGGGGGCGGCGCCTGCTGTCGGAGGGCACCCTGCTGCTCTTGAATCTCGGCAAAAAGCCGACTGAGGCGGATTCTGTTAAACGCCGGAAGCCGAGCGGTGAAGACATAGCCGCCTTAAGCAAAGGCCTTCGCCCACAGTTTCAACTCGGTTTGCTGGGCCTCGTTAAAGGCGGGCACGTCAAGCGCGAAGTTCGCAAAATGTCTGCCGCCGCACAGCGGCTGGAACAAGCAGCCAAGTCGGACGAGGTCCATCAACTTTGGTGGGTGGTTGGAGGGGTCCTCGAGGCCCTTTCAAATGGCGGGCTTGAGCTCAGCGTTGCAATCAAGCGCTTGCTGGGGCAGGCCGATCGCGAAATCAAACGCCTGCAGTCTTCTGGCGAGGCTGAATATGCTCAGCAACCCCCGACTGAATTGATCAATAACCTTCTCTATTACATTGCCCGATCGAGTGCTGGGGGGGGGCGTGTTCGGGAAATACGCGCTGCTTTCAATTTATCCGATATGTCGGCCGGCGACGAGCAGGTCGAGATCGTCAGGGAAGCACTGGCAGGCCCCAGCGCCGAACTGATGAAGACGGTTGCGGACGCTATCCGTGAGGATCTGGCCAAGGTCAAGGATGTTCTGGATATCTATGTCAGGACGGGTATGGACAGCGTCGAAAAACTGGGGCCGCAGGCCGAACTGCTAAAGAAGATCAGCGACACACTCGGAGTGCTGGGTCTCGGTGCTCTGAGACAGATCGTCCAGGATCAAAGCCATGAGTTGTTGGCAATCGTGCAGCAACAGGAACCGCCGGACCAAGGAACCATGGAAAAGATGGCGGCGGATTTGTTAAGCGTAGAGGATCGCCTCGATGCAGAATTGATCAGCCAGATAGCGCCACAGGAAAATGAAGCAGATACCGACGCTGAGTTTCAGCAAGTCACCAAAGCCGTCATGCGTGAATGCATTGTTAATTTGGCTCGGATCAAGGAAACCATTGGTCAGTTACATGAGAAACCCGGTGATAGCCTGGAGCTCGACAATCTGCCGACTCTGATGCTCGGAATCAATGCCGGTCTCACAATGCTGGAACAAAAGCGTGGGGTTGAAGTTGTCAACGGAATAAGTGATGCGATCGCCCGCATCGTCCGGAGTAGCGAGCACTGGCAGCATTCAGAGAACGTGAACCGCCTTGCGGACGCGATGGTAAGTCTCGAATACTACATGGAGACGATACAAGCAGGAAGAAAGGAACCAGCGTACATGTTGGACGACGCTGAGCGAAGCCTGTCCGCGATCACCGAAGCAGATCCGTCAGATGCATTGGTCGGGCATGACGCAGCCGGCTACGACGCAACTGTCAAAATGCCCAAATTGGACCTGGAGGCTCTTGCCGCGTTGGCAAATCCGACACCGGCTGTTGAAGGGGCTGCGAAGCATGAGCCGCCGGTCGTCAGCGCGGAGAAGCAAAAGCTTGACCCTGCCCTCCTCGAGATTTTTATCGAAGAGGCGCGGGAAGAGATTGCATCTATCGCCGCTAACTTTCCAGCCTGGAGGGACGACGCGAGCCCCATGGCGCTGACTACCGTTTGCCGCTCGTTCCACACGTTGAAGGGCAGTGGTCGGATGGTTGGGGCGGAATTGATCGGTGAGATTTGCTGGAGCGTTGAAAACCTGTTGAATCGGCTGATCAACAAAACTCTTACCCCAGGACCCGAGATGCTGCAGTCCTTAACTGACGCAGTGGCGGTGCTGCCAGATTTATTGGAGCAGCTCGAGATAGGGACGCCGCCGGGCCACGACGTCACGCAGATCATAGCGACAGTGAATGCCTATGCAGCCGGTGAAATCGCTGAGGAGCCGGTGGAGGAAGGCATTGAAAAGTCTTCGATTGAAGAAATGATTCCCGCTGAAGCAATTGACGACTCTCAGGTCGTCCGGAAAATTGAGTTGCAACCTGAGCCGGATCAGCCGAGTTCGATTGATCCAGTCTTACTGGACATTCTGTCCAAAGAAGCTGCTACTCATATTGGCGTCATGAACAGCTTCATCGAAGACTGCAAAAATTCAGCAGCCCCTTATCCCATTCCTGAGCCGGTATTTCGATCGTGTCATACGCTTCTCGGCAGCGTGACTATGGCTGAGGCTCGGGAAGCGGCGGTGGTGCTTCGGCCATTGAATAAATTGATCGAAGTTGCCTACGAGCAGGGTACCGGGGTGTCCGAAGAGATGTTGGCAATTTGCGTTGAGGCGGTTATTGCCATCGAAGCTGTGCTCTACCACCTGGGCGACAAGTCCATTGAGCTACCGGAAACCGCTGGTCTCGTTCGGCGAATGCAACCGTTGCTTGAACAGCTAGATGGCGATGCGCGGCCGGGGCAAGAAAGTCACGAAGCGACTGACGTTGTCGACGAGCATGTGAGTCCGCCCCTGCCTGCAGAAGAAATCGCCAAAAGCCCGTCACCGGTGCAGGAGTTTGACGCGGAAATTGCAGCAATTTTTTCCGATGAGGCAACGGAAATCCTCGAAGCTGCCGATTCGGCCCTTTTGCGGCTCGCCGATGGTGGCGATGGCGCTGCCGCGATGGCCGAGCTACAGCGACATCTACATACCCTAAAAGGTGGCGCGCGAATGGCTGGCGTTTCGCGGATAGGCGATTTCAGCCACGAATTGGAGACCTTACTGAATCAACTGAGCGACGGGGGTGTCGCTCTGCAGGCCGGAATCCGGGATCTGTTGCAGGCCAGCATCGACGAACTGCACCGAATGTGCGAACAGGTGCTTTCCGGGTCCGTTGGCCCGCCGCCGCCGGGCTTGCTCCAGCGCCTCAGATCGGCGCATCTGGCTGAATCGGATTCGGCGGTTCTCTCTGCAAAGCCCCCGATGGAGCCGAAGCGCGCCGAGCCCGAGATCGATACGATCGTAGCGGGGAGCGGGCCACCGGCGGAAGGTTTGCCTGCGCCGACTGGCGGTGACGAAATGGCGGAACCGGCCATGCGTTACCAGGGACTCGAGCGGCTCGGAGAACTCGCCCGTGAGCTGACTAGGGACGAATTGCCGGACGAAGCTGAATCGATCGCGGCGAAGCCGTGGCCGGAGGTTCCGCCGCAGCTTTCCGAGCCCGAAGGCGCCAGTCGTGTGGAGATGGCGCGGGTCGATTCACAGTTGTTGGAGGATGTTCTCAACAGCGCCGGCGAAATAAGCATCTATCACTCGCGAATAAATCAACAAGTCGGTTCAATCCAGTTCAACCTTGAGGAACTCGATCAGACCGTTGTTCGACTCCGCGAGCAACTGCGCAAATTGGAAATCGAGACCGAGGCTCAAATCCTGTATCGGCATCAAGGTGAGCCGACAAAGGATGATGCGTTTGATCCGCTGGAGCTGGATCGCTATTCGACGATTCAACAACTGTCAAGAGCGCTCGCAGAGACGGCGAGTGACGTAAGCAGCCTGAAGGATTTGCTTCAGAATATTGCCAGCGAGACTGAGGCTTTATTGATACAGCAGGCGCGCACAACAGCCGAACTGCAGGACAATCTGATGCGCACGCGTATGGTGCCATTTCATCAGCATGTGCCCCGGTTATCGCGGCTGGTTCGTCAGATAGCAACCGAGAGTGGTAAGCGAGTCGAGCTACTAGCCGAAGGCAGCAGTGGTGAATTGGATCGCCAGGTGATGGAAAAGATGCTCCCGCCATTCGAGCATATGCTGCGTAATGCGGTGATTCACGGCATTGAAAGTACAGATGAGCGTGAGAATCTCAGTAAGCCGGCAACAGGGCGGATTTCAATTGTATTTCGTCGCGAGGGGTCGGAGGTTGTTATTGATGTTTTCGACGACGGAAGAGGATTGGATATACCGGCGATAAAGGCGAAAGCGGAACTGCTTGGTTTTCTTCGCCCCGGACAGGCGGTCACGGACGAAGAGGCGATGGAGCTCATTTTGCGTTCAGGATTCAGCACCGCCGACCGCCTTACACAAACTGCGGGCAGGGGTATCGGTATGGATGTGGTCTCCAGTGAGGTTGCAAAGCTGGGCGGTACGCTGAGTATCAAATCCACGCCGGGCCGGGGTTCCATGTTTACCGTGCGCTTGCCTTATACGCTGGCAGTTACCCAAGCCTTCGTGGTGCGCGTCGGTACTGAAGTATATGCGTTACCTTTGCCGACGGTAGAGGGAATCATTCGAATTCCAAGAAGGGAATTTGACGAGCGGATGACCGGTGACGACCCCGCCATAGAATACGGCTCGCAGAAGTTCCGGTTCCGACATCTTGGCCAGTACCTTGGACTGGGCTCATCGCGGCTTGACAGTGACGAGGATCAGGTTTCGATTATCCTGGTGCGCGCTGGCGAACATTCCGCCGCACTGATAGCGGATGAAATGCTCGATAACCGGGAAATCGTGGTGAAGCCCATAGGCCCGCAACTCGCGACAGTAAAAGGCGTATCCGGCGCAACGATTCTCGGCGATGGCCGTATAGCCGTCATCCTTGATGTGGTGGCACTGGTTCGATCCACGGACCAGTTGGCGCCATTGGCCCAGCCGCTACCGAGTCAAGAACCCGAGGATCAACCACTGCTGGCTTTAGTGGTCGACGACTCGATTACGATGCGACGAATAACTCAGCGGCTACTTGAACGTAATGGTATGCGCGTAATGACAGCAATTGACGGAGTCGAAGCGGTAAAAGTATTGCAAGACCATGTGCCAGATATCATTCTCCTGGATGTCGAAATGCCGCGTATGGACGGATACGAGTTTGCCAAGTACGTCCGCAATGCCCCGGAAATCGCCGATACGCCAATTATCATGGTTACCTCCAGGGTCAGTGAAAAGCACCGGGCCAGGGCGATCGAACTTGGCGTCAATGACTATGTAGGCAAGCCGTATCAGGAACAGGAATTACTCAGCGCGATTCACGGTCTGCTGCCGTCGGTGGCCGAGCACCGACGCAGTTAAATCATCTGATATGCCCATCCACCACACCGTCCCAGCCGCGCGGGCGCTCTGATGCCGGACAAATTCGAAGATCTGTATAGCCTGCTTGTGCCTCTTAACGGGAATCGACTGATCGTACCGAGGGCCTGTGTGGCCGAAGTGGTGCGTTATTCAGAGCCCGAGCGAAGTCCCGACTCTCCGGCCTGGTTTCGAGGGCTGATTCGCTGGAACGACAAGTTGATACCGGTCGTTTGGTTTGAAGAACTGTGTGGGCTGAAGCCAACCGAGCCGGGAGGGCGCACACGTGTCGTGGTGTTTCATGCGCTTTCCAAGGTGCTTGCGACCGGATACCTGGGAATCATTGCCGAAGGTTTTCCGCAGATGATTCGTATCAACAGAAAAGTTATCAAGCTGGACGAGGATTACGAGGTGCAACAGGATAGCCCGGTATTTTGCCAAGTCAGAATGATCAATGAACGCGCCCTGGTGCCCGATCTGGAAAAACTCGAAGCCACACTGCAGCTGCAGCTTGGGGAAGTTTCTTAGCATTTTAGGGCTACCAAGGCTCAATTCGAATCGCCGTGCCTGTCTCTCGTGACCTGAGAACGGAGCTGCCGCCCGCATGTTATCGATAGATTCCGGAAATGGGCTTGTTCGCGAGGCCCGTCAGATTGTCTCTCCGAATTATGACGATCGCCCACCTGGATGTGACCCTAATCTAATAGTGATCCATGGAATATCGCTGCCTCCTGGCGAATTTGGAGGGCCCTGGATCGATCAGTTCTTCACCAACGGGCTGGAATCAGACGCACACCCGTACTTTCGCGACATAGCGGGCATGCGCGTATCAGCTCACCTCCTGATTCGGCGCGATGGTGAGCTGGTTCAATACGTGTCGCTGTCGAAACGGGCTTGGCACGCCGGCGATTCGTGCTACGAAGGCCGAGACAGTTGCAATGACTTTTCGGTGGGCATCGAATTGGAAGGGACCGATGACGCTGCTTACATGGATGAACAGTATGAGCGCCTGGCAAGTGTCATAATTGCGCTGAGACGTACGTTTCCATCGCTCGAAAATGCGGCCATCGTCGGACACTGTGACATCGCAGAAGGGCGCAAGACCGACCCGGGACCGTCATTTGACTGGCAACGGCTGCATGCGCTATTGAAGGATTCTGGCTGAGGAATGGATCTAATCGAACCCCGCTACCGGACTATCTTGCAAATATGAATTTCCTCGCATTGCTATTGGGACTAGGTGTAGAGCGCTTGCTCACACACCTTTTCCATCTCCGGGAATTTCGCTGGCTCGATCCATTGTTCGATCGGGGTTTCGCCAGGATTACAACGACCAAGCGCGGCCTGGCCATGGCTGGGGTCGCAGTGCTGGCAATCGTTATCGTGTTGCCAGTTGCCGTGATATCGATTCTGCTCCAGGACAAGTTTGTACAGATACCGTATTTTGTTTTTGCGGTTCTCGTTTTGCTGTTTTCACTGGGACCGCGTGACCTGGCTGAGGAAGCCAACGATTACTGCACTGCTGTCGAAAACGATGCGACTGAGGAGGCCGAACGCACCGGCAAGGAACTACTGGAACGCAAACCGCCGATCGATGAACCAGACCGATCCATTAGCGTTGAACGAGCGATATATATTCAGGCCAATAACCGAATTTTCGGAGTCGTTCTGTGGTTTGTACTATTAGGCCCAACAGGCGCCTGGTTGTTTCGAGTACTCGATCTGATGCGCAGACGCGCCGCATATCAATCGGTGCGGGCAAGTGAACTTGGAACCGGGCCAAAAACTGTCGTGGCTATCGAAACTTTGCACGGCATCTTTGCATGGCTCCCGGCGCGGCTGCTGATGGTTGGTTACGCGTTGGCAGGGAGTTTCGATGGGGCAACCAAGGCTTGGCGAACGTTCTATGCACATCGGGCAGAACGGTTTTTTGATCTCAGTTCCGATTTGCTCGGAAATGTTGGCCACGGGGCGCTGGGCGACACCGAAAGCACCGACTCGGATAAAGGCGCCGCCGAGCGGGCGAAGGCGGCCATGGGGTTGGTGTGGCGGACTCTCTGGTTAATCTGGTGCCCGATCCTCGCGGTGCTGACGCTATACGACTGGCTTCTCTGATCACCCGGTTCGCGAAGTGCCGATATGAGAGGTGGCCGCTGCGTTGCGTGGATTTACTTAGCCGCACTGGTCGGCGCCAGCGCCTGCGGTAAAACCGATGGCGGCGGCGATGTCATGCCGACAATTGGCGAGCCTCGAACCCGGATTATCTCTCTGGCCCCTCACTTGACGGAGTTGGTATTCACCGCGGGCGCCGGGACCTTCCTGGTTGGCGCGGTTGCATTCAGCGATTTTCCCGCGGCCGCGCGGGAGCTTGCGAGGGTCGGGGACTCCTATCGCGTCGACTACGAAGTCGTCAGTAGGCTGGCTCCGGACCTGATTCTCGTTTGGCCCTCAGGAACCCCGCCCGAAGTAGTTACTCGTCTGCGCGAGCTTGGATTTGAGGTACTGGCGTTGGAACCGTTGCGTCTGGACGATATCGCGGACCACGTTCTCACGATCGGTCAATTTGCAGGCACCGGGCAGACCGCTTCAATCGCGGCGGCCAAGTTTCGCGCAGAGCTTCAAGCGCTAAGGCAGCGTTATAAGAACAGCTTACCGCTGCGGGTTTTTTATCAGGTCTCGTCCCAGCCGTACTTCACGATAACCGGAAGCCACGTAATTAATGAAATCATTGATCTCTGCGGCGGGCAAAATATATTTGCCGATCTGAATGGACTTGCACCAGCGGTAACTCTGGAATCGATACTGGCCGTCGATCCCGAAGTGATCATCGGTAGCGTAACGGAGAATGGTCAACCAGGTCCGCAACGCGATAAGTGGCAGACTCCATGGCTTCGCTGGCAGCACCTGACCGCGGTTCGCAACAATAATCTATTCTCGGTCAGCGCCGACCTGGTCAACCGGTCCAGCACACGGATTATTGCCGGAGCTCGACAAATCTGCGCTGATCTAGAGATTGCCAGGGAGCGGCAGGCGGGGATAGCCGCCGCCATGATCGAGCGTACAGCTGCCACTGAATAAGATCAGGACTCGGCGTTTTTCGGCTGTCCGCTCTTCCACAGCTGTTCATTGGCTCCTTCGCCGCGGGCCAAAACCCGGGCCAGAACGAATAGTAGATCAGACAACCGGTTCAGGTATTCCAACGAATGCCGATTTACCATTTCCTGATCTGCCAACGTCCAGGCCCGCCTTTCCGCCCGTCGACATACCGCCCGCGCCACATGGCAGGCGGCGGCAGATGATGTCCCGCCGGGTAGGATAAAGTCCTTCAACGGCGGCAGGTCCGCGTTAAACTGATCGAGTGCGGTCTCAAGCCGCTCCACCAGCGCGGGCGTCATGATCTTGGCTTCCGGCATGCATAACTCCCCGCCCAGATCGAACAGCGCGTGTTGCACATCGGTAAGGCACTTATCAACCGATGGTGGAATATCACAGGCGAGAATCACACCAACACTGCTGTTCAACTCATCGACCGCACCGTAAGCTTCGACCCGCGGCGAATCCTTAGGTACGCGATTGCCATCGCCGAGGCCGGTCGAGCCGTCGTCTCCGGTGCGGGTATATATTTTTGTCAGCCTATGGCCCATCTGGTGATGCGGAGTCTCCGGGAGGTCCGCTCGCGGTAGCGTGCATTCAGGGTAAACGACCAGGCTCAACGGTGCAAAGTTGCAGCAGCAGACTGGCAGCGAGCGCATCAGTCGGCATCACGCCGGCACCATGATGGTTCGATCACCGTTGTGAAAACTTTCAAAGGGAGTCCGGTACAAACGCTCCAGATTTGTCGGGACCAGTAAATCGTTCGTTGGCCCGAATTCCCAATCGCCATCGCCATGCAGAAGCAGCACATTGTTCGAAAAGCGGGCGGCAAGCATGGGATCATGCAGTGTGGCGATCACGCATTTACCGTCTCGAGCCAGGGCACTCAGTTTATTCAATACCTCCAGCTGGTGGTGCGGATCGAGATGATTCGTGGGTTCATCAAGCAGCCAGACGCCGGGATTCTGGACGAGCAGGGTTGCTAGCGCGACTCGTCGACGTTCGCCGCCAGACAGCGTTAGGATCATTCGTTGTTCGAGTCCTGATACCCCGAATACCTTTAATGCATCCATTGCGATCAGACGGTCTTGTTGGGATTCCCATTGCCAGAATCCCAGGTGCGAATGCCTCCCCATCAAAGCGCTTTCTATTACGGTGACCGGGAAAGTGTCGTCCTGCGCTTGCAATAGCAGCCCGAGCCGTTGCGCGATTTGCCGTCTCGATAGATTCACCATCGCCGTGCCTGCGAGGCTGACGGCGCCTGTGAGCACCGGCCGCAGCCCCGCCAGCGTATGCAGCGTAAGTGTCTTGCCGACACCGTTGCGCCCGAGAATGCAAACGAAAGTGCCCGCCTCGATACTTAGTTGGAGGTCTTGAACCAGCACGCGGCTCTCGACCGAGATCACCAGATTGCCGCACTCCAGCGAGTTCGTCATACGCCAATGGTATTGCTTTCAACAACCCCGGCATAGACCGGCTACTACCGGGCTTTGGTCCCAAAAGCCATGTTGCAAAAAAAACCCCGCAGTAAATGCGGGGTGTACGGGTTATTGTTGTTGTCGCGAATTCGGTTTCTACATCAGAGGCGAGGCTGTGGTGGATTTATTGTTTTTATTGGTTATGCTCTTCTTCTACTCGTTTTTCTTCTTCTTCTGATCCGTTCTTCTGGCTTCGATGTCTGTAGTCAGATTTCGAAATTGCCGTCGCTTGGCGCAGAAACCTTTTTTGTGCGCAGCTAACTAGAAGCAAGTCCCGTGCCACCATCAAGAAAAATCAATGAAAACAGTTACATATATATCGTAAATGTGGCGGGTTCGTAGGGCAATCACGAAATCTGTCAGTTTTACCGACATCGGTAGATCTTATCGATTTCGCCAACAAAGTTCGGTAACGAGCGCGCGGTTAAAGGGTTTTTGCTCCCCACACGGGGCCGTTCCGGGCTGCATTGAAGATTGCTAATCGAAACCATGCTCCCTCGATCGGCCGATAAACCTCCTTTTTCGGCAGTTTCTCGCCCACCATCCGCAATTTATGTAAATTTAATCGACGCTTCATTGCCTGTTCGCCCGTCCTTGGACTTTCCAGGCCCGACGGCGGGTTGATCGTACGCGGATTGATCGCTCCCGGGCCTAGGGCTGGAGGCGTGTTACCTGCCACGGCGATGCGGAAAAGGCTGACTCTGCGGCCACCGACAGCTGCCGCTCCCAGCGAGCGCGGTCATGCAATCTTGCCTCGCCACTGACCCATAGCTCCACTGCTTCGATCCACAGTCGGTAACCGCCCCAGTCCGGCGGACGGGGAATCGATTCAGGTGCATCGGCGTGATAGCGTTCCGCGACGCGCTTGAATTCTTCCAGCAACGCTTCCCTGGATGCCAGTGGTCGACTTTGCTGGCTGGCCCATGCGCCGATCCGACTCTCCGCATCGCGAGTTGCAAAGTACTGATCACTTTCCTCTTCAGGCGATTTGACCGCGATTCCCTCCAGCCGTGCTTGGCGGCGCTGTTCAGTCCAATTAAATACCGCAGCAACGCGGGGCTGGTACGCGATGTCCTCTGCCTTGGGCGATCCGTAGTCGGTGTAGAACACCAGATATCCGGGCGTTAGCGACAGTTCTTTACAGAGCACCATTCGAACGGAAGGTTTCTCGCTGCTGCCGACTGTCGCCAGCGCGAATGCATTGGAGTTTGGCAGGCGACTGGTGGCGAGCGCGTCGGTTAACCACTGGTCCAACAGCGGCAATGGATTCTGTGGCAGGGGTTCGGGAAGAGTAGCCATGGGCGGTCGGCGGTGGTCCGTTACTGCTCAACGGAGCTCCAGGTGCCCCCGGCCCGCCGCGGATCAGCAGCGACTTCGAATCCACGCTCGGTCGACCACGTGACCGCTCCGGCGCCGCCAAAATACATTGACAAGCCATCATATGCTCGCTGGGGAACATCAAGTTCATTTATCGCCAGCCCCGGCTCATAGGCGACCCGATGCCCGAGGTCACCGTCCAGCTCAACATGAGCTCTTGGATGTTCCACTGCTTCCCGCAGCGACATACCGACTTGGAAATAGTTAACCAGCACTTGCAGTATGGCGGTCGTAATCCGGTCGGCGCCTGGCGAACCGATGGCCATCACCGTGCCGTTGGTTGCACGGGCCGTGGTCGGCGCCATGTTCGACGGTATCGTCGCGCCTGGTGGTCCTGCCATCAGTCCGCGGCGATTGAGCTCCAGCTCGCCTAGGCAGTTATTGAGCCAAAGACCGGTGCCGGCTGGCATTTCTCCGGACCCGTAGCCGGCCGACAATGTGATGGCGCAGGCCAGGCCCTGGCTGTCAACGCATGAAGTATGGACCGTCGATGGTGCTCCCATTAGCGCCCGGGCATCGCCTGTATCGGATACATTCAATAGCTCCGCTGCATCGGCCTCGATTTGGTCGCTGAGGTCCAGCCGCTCGCGCCGGTAGGTCAAAACCGCCAATTGCACGTCGATTAGTGTACTCAAGGTATCCCGATCCCAACGGGTCACGCCATGCTTTGACATCAGCAACAGCATCGCAGCCAACACTGAACCACCGACCGCTGGCGCCGGGTTGGTTGCAACCTGCCAGAGACCGCTGTCGATCTTGAGGCTTGGTCGCGGTATCGCGTGGCAGGAATTCAGATCTTCGAACGTCAGGCTGCCCCCGCTACCCTGAATGTGCGCGGCGATGGTTCGGCCAAGTTCGCCTTCGTAGAATTCCCGGGGCCCATACCGCGCCAGCCGATCCAGGCTGTCCGCAAGATGCGGCACCCGAATCAACTCACCGACTGATTTGAGCCGACCGTCTGCATGGTGCAGGGCGTTATATCCGTCGGGCGCACGCCCGAAGATAAGCTTGCCGGAAAGCAGCAAGTAGGCGTGACAGGCTTCAGGCAGTGGAAAACCATCCCGGGCAGCAGCCACCGCGGGTTCGAGCACCACTTTCCACGGTAAGTCGCCATAACATTCCGATGCCGCTCCCAAAGCCGCGATGCCACCCGGCACTCCGACAGAAGCGGGTCCAATGATGGTTGTGACGCCGCCACCGTAGTCCATGCTGACCTCAATGCCTCCCTCCTCGCGAGGCTTCGCCGGCAGGCCACGGCCCGGTACGAAGATATTGCCGTCCAAGGTTACTGGGTCCGAATCGGGTGGCCAGATGGTCAGATAGCCGCCGCAACCTGGAGCGCACACGCCGGGCTCGGTCGAGATAGATACCGCCGCCGCTGCTATGGCGGCGTCCACGGCGTTGCCTCCGGAGCGGGCCACAACGGCTCCGGCACGGGCCGCCAACTCAGAAGTAGTTGCTATGGCCAGTTGCATGTCGCGTTATCGATAGGCTCCCTTCAGTCGCGAGCTCGCCTGCGCCCTTCTTGAGACTAGCGGTGATACCAGGGCTGTTGGTGGTATTCCGCCAGTCTTGCCGCCGTAGGCCCAGCCTCGGCGGTATTTAGTCATGAAACCGGACGACGGAGCGGATGCTGCTACCTTCGTGCATTAATTCAAACGCGGTATTGATTTCCTCCAACGGCATGGTATGGGTGACCATTTCATCGACTTTTATGTCACCGGCGAGGTATTTATCCACGTAACCCGGCAATTCGCTGCGGCCCTTGACACCACCGAATGCGGTACCGCGCCAGACGCGACCGGTCACCAGTTGAAATGGTCTGGTGGAGATTTCTTCTCCGGCACCTGCAACGCCTATGATCACCGATTCTCCCCAGCCTTTGTGACAGCATTCTAGGGCTGAGCGCATCAGATCCACATTTCCCACGCATTCGAACGAATAATCAACTCCACCGTTCGTCAGATCAACAATTACTTCGCTTATTGGCTGATCGTAGTCAGCAGGGTTCACAAATTCCGTAGCCCCCATCTGTTTCGCAAACTCGGATTTCTCGGGATTTATGTCTACGGCAATTATTCTCTCGGCGCCCGCCATGACGGCACCTTGGATAACACTCAGGCCGATACCGCCCATGCCGAAAATCGCAATAGTGGCGCCAGGTTCGACGCGCGCCGTGTTAAGGACCGCCCCGATCCCTGTGGTGATGCCGCAACCGAGTAAACAAACTTTATCGAGGGGGGCCGCTGGGTTGATTTTCGCCACGGCGATTTCGGGTAACACTGTGTATTCCGAGAAAGTAGAGGTACCCATGTAGTGATGAATCATCCTTCCATTAGCGGAAAACCGGCTACTGCCATCGGGCATCAGGCCTTGGCCCTGCGTGACCCGGATGGCCTGACATAAATTGGTTTTGCCCGATTTGCAAAACTCGCAGGTCCCGCACTCGGGCGTATACAGAGGAATAACATGGTCGCCGGATTGGATGCTTGTAACGCCGGCGCCGACTTCCTCTACGATCGCACCGCCTTCGTGCCCCATGATTGCTGGAAACAGGCCCTCCGGGTCAGCACCCGATAAGGTGTAGGCGTCCGTGTGGCAAACGCCAGACGCGACGATGCGGAGCAAAACCTCACCCTCTCTCGGGCCATCCACATCCACTTCTTCAATAGCCAGAGGCTGACCGGCCTCCCAGGCGACTGCGGCGCGTGCTTTCATAGTCTGTCCCCCAATTTATTCTCTTTACCCCTCAGGGTAATGACGATCTGTATTGTAGATTGCGGTCTGAGCAGGGGCCAGCGGCCAATTCTCGCTGTCGACCAAGTGCTCGACTTGCGGCGCCGTTCGGGACTCTGTAAAAGAACTTTCACTCGGTCACCCGTTTTTGCTAATGAAGCTCAGAGAACTGCGCAATCGCCTGTCGAAACTGGATCGGCAAATCATCGAGTTGATCGCCGAGCGTCAGTCCGTGGTCGAGGAGGTCGGTGCGAGCAAGCGGGCCGATGGAAGGGCTACCCGCGATTTTGCCCGCGAGAAAGTCGTTCTCGATGCGGCGTCCAAACAGGCGAACGCGCTTGACCTGTCACCGGAACTAACGGAACAGTTGATGCGACTGTTGATTCGCTTTTCTCTGACAGATCAGGAACAGGCGCGCGTCAAGGCCGAGGGACAGGGTCAGGGGCGCAAGGCTCTCGTCATCGGCGGTGGCAGAATGGGGCACTGGTTCGTAGATTTTCTAGAGTCTCAGGGCTTTGAGATTACGCTGGCCGATCCGCTGGTTAAGCGAGTCGACGTTGACTGCGTTAAAGACTGGCGAGCCACCGATGATCGTTTTGCCGTAACGGTCATTGCCACGCCACTGCGCGCGGCGGCCGAGATTTTGTTGGACATGTCGAAACAAGGTCGCGAGGGACTAATTTTCGATATTGGCTCGTTGAAATCCCCGTTGCTTGACGGCCTCCGCGCCATGGCAAATTCCGGTGCCAAGGTGACATCGATTCATCCAATGTTTGGTCCCGACACCCGCTTGCTGTCGGGGAAACACGTAATCTTTCTCGATGCGGGTTCGGCTGAGGCAACGCGCGAAGCGCGATCTCTGTTTGACCCGACCATGGCGCAACAGTCCGAGATGGCGCTCGAAGACCACGATCGTCTGATCGCCTATGTATTGGGTCTATCGCATGCGCTGAATATTGCATTTTTCGAAGTACTGTCCGAAAGCGGGGAAGACGTACCGCGCCTGGAAAATATGTCCAGTACAACATTTGATGCACAGCTGGATGTGGCGTACAAGGTAGCCGAAGAAAATCCCCACCTGTACTTCGAGATTCAATCGCTGAATCGTTTTGGCCTGGAGCCGCTTGAGGGATTGAGCCGCGCGATTCAGGCGATTACGGAGAGCGTGCGTAACGGTGACGAAGACGCCTTTGTCAAACTCATGGAGCGAGGCAGAGACTATTTGCAGCGCCGGGGTTGACCAAAGCTCTAATCGACGGTCACCCGGCTGCGTCGGAGCAGAATAAGAAACAGCGGCACGCCCACCAGTGCTGTGATTGCGCCAACTGGAAGTTGTCGTGGCGATACAATCGTGCGCGCCACGGTATCCGAGATAACCAGCAAAGAACCGCCGGCCAGCGCTGAGCACGGCACGACTGTCCGATGATCGGCGCCTGCGGCCAGACGTACCAGGTGCGGAACGATAAGGCCAACAAAACCGACCGTGCCCGCTGTGGTAACCGCGATGGCGGTCAGCAATGCACTCAGAAAATACAGTAGAGAACGCATCGGTCCGACCGCAACACCGAGCAAAGCAGCCTGTTGCTCGCCGGTTGCCAACACGTTCAACGAGCGGGCAAGCGCCATTCCGGCGATCGTCGCAAGGGCCATTACGATCAGCACCGGCAGTGGGTCGGTGGCGAAGGCGAAATCGCCCATCAGCCAGAACAACATTCCACGCAGATTTTTATCCGGCGACAGCGCCAGTACGAGACTGACCAGCGCACCCCAGCCCGCAGCGACGACGACCCCGGTCAACAGCAAGCGACCGGGCGTCCGTCCCTGCTGGCTGCGGGCAATCGCGAATACCATCAGCGTGCTGCCGAGCGCGCCGAAAAATGCCCACGTATCCAGAAGCAGGCCGGAGACGCCCAGCGCCATCGCGATCAAGGCAGCCGCGGCTGCCCCGCCTGATGTCCCCAGAATGTATGGATCGGCCAGTGGGTTGCGTAGCAGTACCTGCATCATGACACCGGCCAGCGCGAGCCCGGCCCCGGTGCCAAACGCCGTCAGCGCCCGCGGGAGGCGGAGCTTGAGTACGATATCGCGGGTTGCATCGTCTCCGGTGCCAAGTATCGATGCCAGGACTTCACCGGGCCCTTGCGTAGAACTGCCGCTGAGCAGGGCGATAAACAGCGATGTGATCGCCAGAATAATCAGGCCTAGAAGCAGTTGGCTGCGGGTCATCCATTCAAATCCACAAAGTGAGCCCTGACGCACGCGCTCCAGGAGTTCTCAAGCCGGATCGGTGCCGTGACAGCATAAATGGGATTGTGGAAGAATGGCAGCGAGCCAGGGTAAGCGTCATGGATCATATTGACACAGATGGATATAGGGCGAACGTCGGCATAATCGTGACCGACGGCAATGGCCGGGTGTTGCTAGGGGGGCGTCTCAACCAAGGTGGTTGGCAGTTTCCCCAGGGCGGTATCCGCGTGCACGAGACGCCAGAACAGGCGATGTATCGTGAATTGGCCGAGGAGATCGGGCTATCCCACAGAGACGTTAAAATTATAGGCGAGACGCATGACTGGCTGCGGTACCGGCTACCCAACCGTTACATTCGCAGGAACACGGATCCGGTGTGTATTGGGCAAAAGCAGCGTTGGTTCATGTTGCGGCTGATCGCCACCGATCAAAGTTTCCGCCTCGATACGACGGACGAGCCTGAGTTCGATCGCTGGCGATGGGTTGATTATTGGCGACCGGTCAAAGAAGTCATATATTTCAAGCGCCAAGTCTATGCGCAGGCACTTCTGGAACTCGGCCCGCTGTTGTTTCCCAATGGCATTCCTGAGCAACCGCGCTGGTGGCCAAAGGAATGGCTCGCAGCCCCTGATTATTGATGGAGCCGTCGTGATCTGGGCCGTTGGATCAACCGGCATGCCAGCAGTTGGGGTCCGTCGGGTTTCTGTTTTTGTTAGCCGGCCCTTAACATCTGCTGCCGAACATGGCATATGCTCGCAGTATGAGCCCTCCCAAACTCGTCATCAGATCTCACGCTCCGATCCGCAAAATCCTGTTGTGGATGTTGGCCGCTGTCGCCATGGTGTCAGCGGGCCTTGGTTTGTATGTTGCCGGCCAGAGTCAGGCAGGGTTCAATCGAATCCAGGCGGAACGCGAGATTGCTGCACTGCGCAACGAGCTCGGTGGGCAAAGGGCCGAGAATCTTGCATTGCGGGAGAATATTGCCATGCTGACTACGGCCGCCAAGGTTGACAGCGAAGCCTACCGGCGGGTCGAAGTCAGTTTGGTGGATCTTCAGTCTAAGATCCTGGACCAGCAGGAAGATATCGCATTCTATCGAGGGATCGTCTCGCCGGACGACACGGCGGGCCTGAGGATTCAGAACTTCAGCCTGTCCCGGGCAATTGGCCCGCGGACATTCAATATGCAGCTGGTCCTAGCCCAGGCCTTCCGCAGTGACCGACAAGTGGCCGGGCACGTTGAATTGAGCATCGAAGGCGTGCGCCAGGGGGAGCCCGTCCGGCTGGGCCTTCGGGAGCTACTGACCGATGAGGTCCCCGCGAGCCGCCTGAACTTCTCATTCCGCTATTTCCAGGACCTCAAGGCCGATCTGGTCCTGCCGCGTGGTTTTGCGCCGCAGCGCGTCATAGTCAGGATCACTCCGAAGGGAAAATCTGCCAAAACTGTGGAAGAATCCTTCGATTGGGCGGTCAAACCGGGTTAGGCTAGAGTTCTGCGTCTAGAAACAACATATACGAGCCGGCGGCGGTGGCGTCTGAGCGCCCGTTCAGCCGGGGCCTAGTTGGAGGAAATGTACTTATGATTGGTCGAAAAAGGCGTCGACCGGTGGCCATTCAAACCCTGATTGGAGAGGGGACTCGGTTGGAGGGGGACTTGTGCTTCACTGGCGGCGCCCATATAGATGGTACTGTTAACGGTGGCGTGACGTCCGGCCGGGATTGGAACGCTTTTCTCAGTGTCAGTGAAAAAGGCTGTGTTGAGGGCAATATTCGAGTTCCGCACTTGGCTTTGAGCGGAACCGTCAGGGGCGACGTGTTCGTTGGCGACAAAGCTGAGTTCGGTGCGACCGCCAAAGTGATCGGCAATGTGCACTACCAGCTGATTGAAATTGCTGCAGGTGCTGAGATTAATGGCAAACTGATACACGAGGTGCCAAAGGAACAGCACCAGCCGGACAGAGAGAGCGAACCGGAAGTAACAGATTCCAAGGTGAAGCCGATATTGCGCAGTGCAACGACCAGCGTACGCGATAGGTAAGAATCGACTAGAATTAGGTCCAGTAACGACGAACTACGCCCGATAGATGAGCAGCATGAATTCAATGACTGACAACCAGGCCAGCGGACCCGATCCCATCATCTTCACTGATGCGGCGGCGCGCAA
>JAPUGB010000083.1 GCA_027293165.1 Gammaproteobacteria bacterium | reverse complement strand
ACTGCGATATTAGTCCCTAGCGTGAGATACAGGACCACCGCCTGTCTACGGTCTTCGTCTGTGTACTTTGATCCTGTTGCTACTAGCCCTTGTTTCAGCAGGCTGGTTTCAGTTTTTTCAGTCACGCCTTTTCACCATATCCTAGGCAACAATTGCCGAGTCCTGATCACCAATAAATTCTCTCTCGATTTCTAAGGGCCTTGCTGTCCAAAACCCCGCCGAAAATCGACGGTTTTCCGCCATTTTTGCGCGGTTGTAGCGAGTTGTTTTGGACAGGCATGGACCTGTATGCGTTTACTCATAAGCATTTCAGCAAAAAAGAGTTCTGGCTACGAACCAGCAGGTCGGGAGTTCGAATCTCTCCGGGCGCGCCAAATTAAAAAAGGGTCACTGAAGGTGGCCCTTTTTTGAATAATTGGGGTCGAACCGACTTTTCCATTAGTATTTGCACCACTTTAAACAGCCTTGCAGACGAAATCCTGTGAACCAGCAAACCATAGAACCGTCTTTTAAATTGAATCACTTTAACTGCCCTAGCTGCAATCAGCTGTCGGAGCAGGCCTGGTTCAACACCTACGCAAACCTCATCCAAAATGCCGAAGGTGTTCCGCTGCGAATCCAGGGTGCGGATCTCGAGCGTCTGTACCACAATCCCCAGTTTCCGCCGGAGGTCCGCGAGCAGAAACTCGAGTATTGGACCAGGGTGAACAGCGGCGAGGTATTCCTTGACCGCTGGGTGCCGATTCATTCAGACACTTTCGTCGCCGGCATGGAACTCAGCGTGTGTCACGCCTGCAAGAAAGCTGCGATTTGGCTGGGTGGAGAGATGGTCTATCCGCGGCAGGATGAATAAATAGGGTCGAACCGAGGTTTTCAGAAACCTCGGTTCGACCCTACTTAATCAGCAGGTTTTTGTTGATTTCTCTGAATTTTCCGGCTTTGGCAATCAGCGATTCAGACGTTAATTTCAGTACGCCGTAAACCTCGGCATTGGTGCCGAAACGCTGCTTGATACGCTCTAACAAAATACCAAAATCGCCGTCACCCGATGCCAACACCACCGTGTCGCAGCTCGGTGCTGCCTCGAAAACATCCAAGGCAATACCGACATCCCAATCGGCTTTTGTGGTGCCGTCACGTCGTTGCAACATGGGTTTCAGTTTTACGGTAAAACCAATCGCACGCAGGATATTCTGGAATTGCCGTTGCTTTTCATCACCGCGATCGGTGGCGTAGGCGAACGCACCAATAACCTCTCGATTCCGCGTTACCTCGGCCCAGAATTTGTTGTAGTCAAAATTAGCCTGGTAGGCCTCGCGACAGGTGTAATAAATGTTCTGCACGTCAACAAAGATGCTGACCTTTTCCGCTGCCTGCTCTGACATTGTTTCTGTGCCGGCGTTTGAGCCCAGCAGCTTTGGGTTATGCGACCCTCGAGCGTTCGTCGCCCAATTGCGTGCGGAGGTAGTCATCGTAGCTGCCACCGAAATCGACGATCCCATCGGGTGTCAGTTCGATAATGCGGGTGGCCAGCGATGATACAAACTCCCGGTCATGGCTGATGAAGATCAACGTGCCCGGATAATTTTCCAACGCCAGGTTCAGCGCCTCGATGGACTCCATATCGAGGTGGTTCGTCGGCTCGTCCATGACCATCACGTTCGGCTGTTGCAGGGTCAGCTTGGCGAACAGTAAGCGGCCTTCCTCGCCACCGGATACGACTTTCAGCAATTTCTCGCTATCGTCCTTAGAGAACAGCATCCGGCCCAGCGTGGCGCGCAACATTTGCTCGTCCGAGCCAGGCGGTTGCCACTGCGTGATCCATTCGAACAAGGTCATGTTCTGCTCGAATTCCGCCGCGTGATCCTGGGCAAAATAACCGACCTTCGCATTTTCGGCCCATTTAATTTCACCGCTGTCGGCGTCGAGATCTTGCAGCAGGCAGCGGGCCAGCGTGGTCTTGCCGATTCCATTCGGACCAATGATCGCTACCCGCGAACCCACCTCTATCGTCAGATCCAGATTCGTGAACAGGGGGCCTTCGTCGAAACCCTTGCTCAGGCCCCTCGCCGTTACTGCGACCCGCCGCAACGGCTTGTCCTGTTCAAAGCGAATAAAAGGGCTGACCCGGCTTGATGGCTTGATGTCCTCAAGCTGGATTTTCTCCAGTTGGCGGGCGCGAGAAGTTGCCTGGCGTGCCTTGGACGCGTTCGCGGAGAATCGGCTGACAAAAGCCTGCAGTTCCGACATCTTCACCTTCTTTTTCGCGTTGTTCGCCTGCATCAGTTCGCGCGCCTGAGTCGCAGCCGTCATGTACTCGTCGTAATTACCCGGGAACATGCGCAGTTCACCGTAATCGAGATCCGCCATGTGCGTGCAGACGCTGTTCAGGAAGTGCCGGTCATGCGAGATGATGACCATCGTGGACTTGCTGTCGTTTAAAAAACCTTCCAGCCAGCGAATCGCATTGATGTCGAGGTTGTTGGTCGGCTCATCGAGCAACAGAATATCCGGGTCGGAAAACAGCGCCTGGGCCAGCAATACTCTGAGCTTCCAGCCCGGTGCAATAGCACTCATCAGGCCATTGTGCTGTTTGGGAGGGATACCGATGCCTTCCAGTAACTCACCGGCCCGTGCTTCGGCGGAATAGCCATCGAGCTCCGCGAATTCGACTTCGAGATCCGCGACGCGCATGCCTTCTGAGTCGCTCATGTCAGGCAGTGAATACAGCCGGTCACGTTCCTGCATCAGCTGCCACAGCTTCTCGTGTCCCATGATCACGGTGTCGAGGACCCTGTAGTCCTCATAGGCGAATTGATCCTGACGCAGCTGGCCAATCCGCTCGTGAGGATCGGTTGATACATTGCCCATGGTCGGCTCTAACTGACCGGCCAGAATTTTCATCAAGGTGGATTTGCCGGAACCGTTCGCGCCAATCAGACCATAGCGATTGCTATTGCCGAAAGTGACCGAGACATTTTCAAACAGCGGTTTGGCGCCGAACTGAATCGACAGATTTGCTACAGAGATCAAGTTTATATACCCGTTAAGTTTATGACCGAAACATCAGCCCGCAAGCACCCAGCATCGGCCTCCAAGAGGCTGATTAGGAAGGAAAATCGGGGTCTGTTATCGTGTCAGGGCCGGGCATGATAGCAGAATTGTCGACACGTGGCCCGTGTAAACCGATGGGCGCCGTTGGCCTCGATCGAAGCCGGCGGCCGGACTCAGGGAGCTGCTAGGCAGTCAGTTCCAGAAAGTGGAACAGCTTAACCAGATCGAGCCCTGCATAGGCGATGAGGAACAAATAAAGCAGCGACCTGCCACGCAAAAATCCAAAGACCTGATAATTGGCCAGCAGGGTAAGCAAAATGATGCCCAGACCCGTGCCCAGCAATTTCATGGCGACAAACAGATGGGGGCTCAGATCTATCAACTGAGCCAACAGAAAGTTCCGCTCAATCCCGCCTCCCTGCGCCATTGTCAGGGACAAGAAGGCATCGAGCGCGCTGAGCGTGAGCAAAGCGACGGCGACCCACATGAACCAGGGCTTGTAAATATCCACGATAAAACTTTCATGATCTTCAGCCCGTCGGGCACTGCGGCGTCGCGGACGGATGATGCCGTACACGATGGTTTTCCAGGTAAAAGTGCGCCGCTCCGTGCGGGTCCGGTCTGCTGCGGAAGGTGCTAACTGCTCAGCATCGGCACCGGCCGTTGCGGACGTAAAAAGCTCATCGGCTTGGCTCACGGATCTGCTCCTGAAGGTCAATATTGGCCAAACTGGACCGCCTAATGCTACTGGCGTTTTCACATATGTTGAGCGACCCACGTCTCACCTTGCCAAACAGCCACCATTCGTCCACCAGCAAATACCTTCGGTCGGATGGCTGGTTCGTCCGGATAGCGGGTTTCGGGGGGTGCAGACCACCAAATTTACCAATACCCCGCGGCAGGCAACCCCAAGCGGTCATCGTAAGTCATTATAAAACAATAGCTTACGCTATTCCGGCGGTTGCCTGAGCTATGTCAAATGGCCTTATGTAACGAGCATTTTTTCGATCGATCGTCTACCAGTTCGTAGCATCGATTTTCGGTCCGGGCGATACTACGCGGGCTTGCTAAGGGCAAACCCGTTGAAAAGCGGGGACGCAAAGCCACCGGTCTAAGGGATCGACCTACGACGGCGGGGCTACCGGGCCAAGCGATGTAGGACTTTTCAGTCCGCAAGCACATCGCAGTCGGTACTCCCCTCGATTCTATCCCTTGCCGCCCACGCGACCTCGCCCCAGGTGTCTGCCTGCTTGGAAAGCCTTTTGTGTGGGACATATTGCACGGGTGTGAAACAGGATGATACATCGCAATCGCCAAAACGGATTTACGCTCGCAGAGCTACTGGTCAGCGTTGCAGTCGCATCTATTGTGCTGACTGTGGCGGCGCCCAGCTGGGAAAGCCTGACGTTGAACAACCGCCAGGTCACTTCGGTCAACGAGCTCGTCGCGTTGTTTCACTTCGCTCGTACCGAAGCCGTTACACGGAACCGTCAAGTCACGCTCTGCCCGAGTGCCGATGGCGCGAACTGCGCTGCGACACCGTGGCAATCCGGTGCCATCGTATTTATCGACGTCGACAACGATCGCACCGTCGGTCCCGGTGAAACGATTTTGCGGGTCTCATCGGCGCTCGATGCCGTCGACATATCCACGGCCAATTTCGCCCAGGTATTGGTATTCCGGTCCAACGGCCGAATTTCGACCGGTGTGGTCGGGGTCAACAGCGGACAGTTCACGCTTTGTGATCGACGTGGCGCCGAGCATGCACGTGTGATTGTCATGGAAATTTCGGGCCGCCCACACGCTTCAGGGAAACAAGCCGATGGTAGTGATCCCACCTGTTAGACCCATGAAATCTGGCATTGAAAGCAACGCAGGTTTCAGCCTGATGGAAAACCTCATCGCGCTGGTCGTTCTCAGTGTCGGTCTGTTGACCATTGCCGGTCTGCAAGGTGTGGCCAAACGGGCCACTTTTGATGCCTTGCAACGCACGACGGCGGCGCTGCTGGAACACGATATTTTCGAGCGAATGCGAACCAATTCGACCGCACTGAACGGCTACCTGCCTGTCGCCGATATCGGTGGCGGCTCCCTGGGACCAACCCCCGCTGTGGATTGCAAAATCGCCGCCAATCAGTGTTCGCCCGGCCAGGTCGCAAGTTTTGATCTCTGGGAATGGGAACAGGCTTTAGACGGCGCCGCAGAGCAACGGGCAGGATCCAAAACCGGTGGTCTGATCGATCCGACTGCTTGTTTCACCGGCCCGGTAGGTGGTGGCCAAGGGGTTTACACGATTGCGATCGCGTGGCGCGGCGTCACCGAACTGCCCAATCCCCCACCCGACACCTGCGGTACAGGCAGTGGCAAATACGGCGCTTCCGATGGATACCGACGCGTCATGGTCATGAACACTTTCATCACGGGCTAACGGATTGTCATGAATCGTAAACGCCAGGCAGGTTTCTCCATGGTCGAGTTGATGATCGCGGCAGTCATCTCCCTGCTGCTGGGCACTGCACTGCTGAGCCTGTATGTCCAGAACAAAAACAGCTTCAACCAGAACTCGAACATCGCCCGGATGCAGGACGATGCCCGGTTTGCCATGAATGAGCTAGTCAGGGACATCGGCATGGCAGGTTTCTTCGCTGATCTGCTGGATCCAACCCTGGTCACACCCGATGGCAGTCTCAGTATTGCGACCGATTGCGGACCGGCAGCGCTGGCCGAGTGGATGTATCAGGCAGTGGATCCCATCAGTGGCAACGCGATAAGCATAACGACGGTGGACAACGCCACCGGCGCGACAGCCAACGCCAGCTATTCCTGCATAGATGCCGCTGAGATTCGTCCCGGCACCGATATCGTGGCAATAAAACGCGTGACGGGCCAGACCGTTGCCGCGCCACTACCCGGCCGTATCTACCTTAGATCCAACGGCACCGTTGGACTGCTGTACCAGGACCCGGCTTTCTCCCCGCCGGCTATCGTGGTTCCGGCACCGTTTCAGGAGTGGGAGTTCGCGCCCAGCATTTATTACATCCAGAACTACACCAATGCTCCCGGCGACGGCCTACCCGCATTGTGTCGCAAGCTGCTGCAACCGGGAGTGACTCCGACGACAGTGACTGAATGTATTGCCCCTGGTGTTGAAGACCTGCAGCTCGAGTACGGCCTGGATACCAATGGCAATGGCGCACCCGACGTCTTTCTCGCGAACCCGACACTGGCCGACCTGCAGCAAGTCGTGTCCGCGAAAATCTACCTGCTGGCGCGAACGACCGATGCCGATACTCGCTATCTCAACGATAAGGTCTATACGCTCAGTAATGCGCCGCCATATCAGCCAATGGACAATTTCTACCGGCGCACTTTCACGACCACGCTCGTTATTCGCAATCTGAAGAATCTGAGCAGGCTTGATTTATGAACGACAGACGCACATCTGACAGTCTCTCGAACCAGTCTGGGGCCATTCTGGTCACCTCGATGGTCTTTCTCGTTGTGCTCATCCTACTGAGTCTTTCCGCCATGCGCGGCAGCACACTCGAACTGCGTATGGCGAACAACAAGGAAGCGGATGTCGCAGCCTTTCAGGCCGCGCAAGCCATGTCCGATGCCATCATCGCGTTCCCCTCTACCACACCGGTAAAGGGTGGGGCCGGCTATATAACCTGTACACCGCTGGAACCCGGTTGTAACGAGAACAATCTGGCCTTACCCGGTGGGCTTTACGCACCGGAAATCGCTGCCGGTTACCTCAGCGCAAGGATCGAGCGACTCAATCCGGAATGGCGGCCACCGCCGCGAGGCATCGAATCGAGTGTCGATAAATTCAAAGCGGCTGCCTACCAGGTCGGATCGAGTTTTAATCGTGCCGATGATGGTCTCGGGGCCCAGGCAACGGTCGAAGGCATCCTGATACTCGTGCCGACGAACTGATAGGGAAATCCAAAGGTAGTTTTCATGTTTTCAAAATGGATTAACGCAATATTGACCGCTGTGCTCGTCGTAGCCTCTGGTACCACCCAAGCCGACGACATAGAAATCTATTACGGTGGCGCGGCCGTATCGGGCAGTGAGCCCATGGTGATGCTGAGCCTTGATTACCGGCCGAACCTCGGCTCGGCCGCCTGCACGGGCAACGAATGCGATTTCCTGGTTAGCGAGGGTTATCTGTCACCGATCGGCCCGTATACCTTTTTCGACCTGCTGCGAGCTGCGCTGCGCAAGGTCATGGACCCGCTGGAGAATATCCGCGTCGGTCTGATGTTCAATCACGACCACCAGAACAACTGTGGCGGACCGGGCCAGGTTGGCTGCAGCAACGGTGGATACATTGGCAGAGGTTTCCTGCCGTTCGATGCCGGGGATACGAACAACGCCAAGGCTCAGTTTCACGATTTTCTCGCCAACGTGCCGACACCCCAGGGCAATCTGTCGCATTCGTACCAGGGCAAGGAATTGTTTTTCGAAATGTTCCGTTACCTGACGGGGCAGGCCATCTATAACGCTCACAACGGTTACACGGACTTCGGCAGCGACGCGTCGGAGAATCTCGACCAGGACTTCCCGGCGATCGCCTGGGACACCGGGATCGAGACAGCAAACAATCTAGGCTATGTCAGTCCACTGGACAGCGCCCAACAGTGCACACGATTGTTCAGCGTGAACATCATGTTCTTAGTCTCTAACCAGGAGGATGATTCGGACGACGCGATTGAAGCCTCGGTGGGTTCGGGCGGATTCGGTGCACCAAAGCGTTCTTTTCCCGATGTCATTGAATACTTAAACGATGTCGACCTGGCTGGCGGTCAGTTCGGCACCGCACCCGACATCAGCGGCAATCAGAATGTGACATCGTACTTCATCGTCGACCCGACGATGATCAACAAGACGACCATTGGCTACGCCCGGGCCGGCAACACCGGTCAACCACTGCCGTTGTCTACTGACCCCATGGAACTGGTCGCAACGCTGCAAGACGTATTCAAACAAATCCTCAGCGTCAGCACGACTTTTGTCGCGGCATCGATACCGGTCAATGTCTTCAATCGTGCCGAAGTTGTCGATAATATCTACCTGGGCTTGTTCCAGGCCAATACGGATGGCAAACCGTACTGGGTCGGCAACGTCAAGAAACTCAAGCTGTCCGGGCTCAATGACCCGAGCGGCAATGTTCAGCTGGTCGATGCGCTGGATAACACTGCAATTGCAGCGGATGGGCGAATCCGCTCCGACGCCCTCACTTTCTGGACATCGGCGGCTGATCTGCCACCCCCTGATTTGCAGGCCGGAGAAGTTGCCGGGCGCGATGGTCGTTCCGTCGGCCGGGGCGGTGCCGGTCAGCAAATTCCGGGATTCACCACCGTCGGTCCCGGGCTAACCAACTCATCGGCGGGCGGGCGCGAGCTTTACTTCGACGACAACGGACAGCTGGAGCCGCTGAATGTCGATCCAGCAACTATTAATCTCGTCAAAGCCACCCTGGGACTAACTGATGATGCGGAAGTGGCCGAGATGCTTGCGTACGCGCGCGGCATGGATATCGATGACCTCGATGGTGACGGTGATACCGATGAGGCACGGCAGTGGATCCTGGCCGACCCGCTTCATTCCCGACCGCTACCAATCAACTACGGGGCGATTACCGGTTACTCGGAGACGAATCCGGCGATATTCCTTGCCGTTGCATCCAACGACGGCTACCTGCATTTCATCCGCAACACAGACGTTGGCGGATCGGAAAGCGGCGAGGAAGCATGGGCCTTCATGCCGCACGCGGTCATCAATAAACTCGGCGCGTTGCGGCTGAACGTGCCAGCCGGCTTGCATCCATATGCCGTAGACGGCTCACCGGTCGCCTACATCGAGGACCAGAATTTCGACGGCACGATCGACCCGGGCGATAAGGTCTACCTGTATGTTGGCCTGCGGCGTGGTGGCAAGGCCTACTATGCCCTGGATGTCAGCGATCCGTCGCAACCCGAACTGCTGTGGACCATCGACAAATCCGGCGACTTTGCCGAGCTTGGCCTGACGTTTTCGACCCCCCGGGTCGGTCTGGTCGATGTCGGCAGCGGTCCGCAACCGGTGCTCGTTTTCGGTGGCGGCTACGACACGAACAAGGATCTGCGCACCGGTGTAGGCACCAACGACACGGAAGGCCAGGCGATCTACGTGGTCGATGCGGAGACCGGCCAACTGATATGGAAAGCGGTGGGCCAGGGAACCAGTTCGTCCACGACTTTTCTCCATCCGGATCTGGTCGACAGCATCCCATCGACGGTCTCGGCCGTCGACATGAATGGCGATTCACTGCTGGATCGAATACTCGTCGGCGACACGGGCGGCAACATTTGGCGCGCCGACCTGACCGGCACCTCAACCAGCAACTGGAAACTGACGCGTGTTGCCCAGCTCGGCCGGCATGCAACCGGTGCTTCGGGAGTCCCGGACGACCGCCGTTTCTTCCACCGCCCGGACGTCATTCAGAGCAAGGATAACGACGGACCGTTCGACGCCATCGTGATCGGCTCAGGTGACCGGGCGGATCCCAAAGATAAAGGCGGCACAGTCGAAAACTTCGTTTACATGATCAAGGACCGCAACATCGGCGTCGGTTCCGGGGCCGACAGTCCACTGATACACAGCGAACTGGATGATGTCACTGATAACTGCCTGCAGTCCGGCACCTGCAGCCTGGATCTGCTCAAGGGTTGGCGCCTGGAACTCGAGGATTCGGGAGAGAAAAATCTGGCCACACCGTTGACCATTGGTGGCACGGTCTACTTCACGACTTACTTGCCATTCGGCTCTGCCGCAACGTCGGGCCAATGTGCGCCGGCCGAGGGTAACGGGCGTTTGTACGCGGTTAAATTGCAGAACGCGTTTGCATCGCGCAACTACAACACCGCCGATGACGATCCATTAAATCCTGGCGAACCGACGACGCAAGAAGATCGCAGCACCGATCTGAACTCCCAGGGCATTCCTGCGGAGGTCGTCTCGATACCACCCAACCGCATCCTGCGTCCGGACCTGACTATCGAGGAAACAGAATTCTCGACGCGATGGCGGACGTTCTGGTACGAGGCATCGGACATCCAGCCGTAGGGCGCCTGCGATTTGTGACACGAGGGACACGAGCATGAAACCGCTGAAGTTAAACAGAACGCCTGAACCTTACGCGCGACAGCGGGGGTTCACGCTCGCCGAAACGATGATTGTCATCGCCATTATCGCGATTCTTGCCAGCATCGGTTTTCCGCAATACACGACGTATCTGACCCGGGCCAAGCGGGCCACAGTCGAATCATTCATGCTGATGGTCGCCGACCGCCAGGAACAGTTCTTCCTCGACAACAAGCAGTATGCCTATGGCCTGTCGGATCTCGGCTACGGCGATGACACCGTTGCGATAGACAACAACGGTATCGTGACCAACACCACCAATCCGGCACGGATTTATCTGGTAGATTTGAGCAATACCTCCGCCACAACTTTCACGATCGATGCCGCACCGGAGCTCGCGCAGGCTGCGCAGGATACGATTTGTGGCACGCTCTCGCTGACCCATACCGGCCAGCGCAACCAGACCGGCGCCGGCACCAGGTGCTGGTGATCGCTTACCGCGACTGATTAACCGCCGACGCTTCGGCAATTTCGGACCGCATCCCCTCGGGTCCCAGCTTGTTAAACTGCCTGGCGCGTACCCAAGCGCCATTGATATCGCGCGCATCGTCTGAGGCCAGCCAAACCGCCGCCGGCACCATGATGCTGGCTGGCGCTCCATCGGTGAATTTTTTCAGTGACTCCGGCATCCCTGCCGGGCCGAAGAACGGGGTATCAATCGCCCCCCCGGGGGAAAGGCAATTCACGGTGATGCCTTGCGGACCGACCTCCTGGGCCGCAATCATCGTCATTTTATCGGCGGCCGCCTTACTGACACCATAGATCCCGGTCCCGGGAAAAGCCATGCGTCCTGTCGACGAACCGATCGTGATGAATGCTGACCCACTCTGCATGACTGGCAGCGCGTTTTTCATGCACAACCAGACGCCAATAACATTTGTCGTCAGAATGGCTTGCACGGCGTCTAGATCGTAGCTGGTCAATTCATCATATATTTTGTCTGAAGCCCCGGCCGGGCCGATGCCGGCATTGGCGACAAACACGTCGATGCGTCCGTGCCGGCGCATGGTTTCGGCCACCAGCTGTTCGACTGCTGCCGCCTGGCAAACATCGGTAACCGTGACCGTCACCGCGGCAGCGCCAGCCTTGTTGCAGCCCTCCGCGACGCGCTC
>JAPUGB010000082.1 GCA_027293165.1 Gammaproteobacteria bacterium | reverse complement strand
CCTCGAACACGTCGCATCGAGCAAGCAAAAGACGATCGCTGCGATGAGTTCGCAAGGCAGTTCGATCACGAATGCAAACTCTGCCCGGGCCCCGTCTTATCGGTCCAGCAAAGCGGGCATGAACATGGTCATGCGCGCCTTTGGGGAAGCAGTAAAAAGGCGTGGCGTGATCGTGGCCGTCATTGCGCCGGGCACGGTGGACACAGAGGACTATATGAATGCCGCAGATCCCGCGACCGTTCCCGAGAACCGTCAGCGGATGATCAAGATGGGGCTTTTGGCGCCGCGCTCCGCGATTGGTTCGATGATCGATCTGATCGATGGCCTGACGATCGACGATATCGACGTGCTGCACCAATGGGACGGCGAGGTGTTGCCCTGGTGAAGAGCGACACCGGGTCTGCCCCGGTGCTTGCCGACCTCAAAGACTGAACGGTATTTCGGAGTCCCAGACTTTTTCAGGCAGCGGCAGTCCATCGAGCTCGGCGCCACCGAGCGGGCCATCCGGCTTCAAGCCCAGTTGGTCGAGCACGGCCATGAGCTGGCGGCAGTGCTGGGCGGTATGCCAGCACGTGCGTTCCAGGACCTTATGGGCAGATTGCTGGCCATAGTAGGTGTTCACCTGGCCGGGAAACCGGTCTGCGCCGGTCTGGTCCCACCATCCCTGCAGGTCGGTGCGCACGCCCTGACCGAAACTTGAGACGGCCTCGGTCGAGCGCATATCAGCCGGCGGTTTCCTGGTGAAATGTTTTTCCGTGAGTTCGCCGCCACGTGCTGCATCGAGAAACGCAACAGGAATCACGAACAGATGATAGGCGAGATCCAGAAGACTGCGATTGCGGCCCGGCAACTTTTGGTCAAGACGATCCGGTGGCAGTTGTTGCAGGTAACGCTGAGCGGCGGCGAGAACCCGGTCCAGTTTGTCGATCAGCTCGTCTGTCGCTAGCGGTTCAGTCTCGGCTGCCACGCCCACGAACTGGGCGACATCGAGTAATTCCTGGGCAAACACGTAGTCCTTGCCCCGTGCCACTACCGGTACCGATCGCACTCCGAGCGCTTCCAATTCCGCCATGGCGCCGGGGCGTTCCCTGACGTTGATGGACTCGAACTCGATTCCGTTGCTGGTCAGGAATTCTTTGGTTCGGAGGCAACTGGTACAGCCGGGTTGCCAGTAAACGCGGTATTTCATAACTAATTGATGATTATGATTACCGGAGCGCTGTAGAAGATGGCATGAACCCCTGTTTTACGCTATCGCGGTTGATCTACAGGTTCTGTTGCAGAAAGTCCTTAAATGACATCGGTTCGCGCCCCACGACCTGCTTAAAAACGTTGTTGACCTCGCCAGGAGTCGTGCCATCCGCGATCTCGGAAAACAATATCGCGATCGAGTCGGAGTGCCAGTCGCTGGACAAAAACGGCCGAACTCGTTTTTGGTATTCAGCCGGGTCGCAATCGTCGTAGACAACATCCCTCCCCAAGACCTCGCCGAAACACTGCGCAACTTGATCGAAGTTCATAAGTTCCGGGCCGGAAAAATCGTAGGATTTGCCGATATGGCCATCGGTGGTGAGTACTTCGGCAATGAATGCGCCTGCGTCGTTGCTGTCGGTCAAGGCGACGGTGCCTTTACCCAACGGCAGCGAAATCTTGCCGGTTTCTTTAGCGGCGGCGCCATAACCAATGATGTTCTGCATGAAGAAATTCGGCCGGACAAGGGTCCAGTCCATGCCGGATTCCTTCAGGGCGTCTTCAGCAGCGATATGCGCCAGCGGGGTTGGGCTCGTCGTGCCGCGTACCGCTTCGGGCGATGACAGTTTGACGAAATGTTTGACTCCGGATTTCGCGGCTGCATTGATGAACGACACCTCCAGTTCTTCTTGTTCTTTGCTGTTCGGCAGGATCAGCACGGCCTGGTCGCAACCTTCGAGTGCGGCTTCTACGGAAGCGGAATCGCCGAGATCGCCCTTGACGATTTCGACACCCTTGGTGGCGTAGTCGGCGGCCTTGGCCGGGTCCCGGGCCAGCGCGCGGAACTTGACGCCTTTCTCCAGCAGCGCATTCGCAGTGGCGCCGCCTGTCTTACCTGTAATACCGGTGAGTAAAATCATTGCTCTGTCCTTAAACTGTTGTTATTTCTATATTTATTTCTGCGGCTGTAAATTCTGCGTGGCCTGGCAGATTAGCACATTAAAAAGAGGGGTCTGAACCTGCTCACGGCGGGGAGTCTTCGAAGCACCGGTCTTCGGTTTTTGGATCGTCATCGGGCGGGCAGGAGATCCCCTCGAGCGCGACCCACAGCGGTGTGCCAGCGACCAGTGGGGTCGGGATGGCTTTATAGCCGTCCAGCCCGGCGATCGACAGGTCGTTGAGCGGGTTGATGAATACGTCGAGCTTACCGGACTTGATGTCTTGGTCGCAGGCGGGCAGGTCATTGACGAACTTGGTAACGACCGTGTGTTCCGGCATGAACGCCTGTGCCATCTGCGTGGTCAGCACACTGGCGCAAATTTTCAGCTCGGGCCGTGCAATCAGGTCGTTGAGGCTGGTGATTTCGTCGGCGAGCTCGGAGTCTTCCGGAATGTGAATGTACTGCCCCGAGGCGCTCATCGTGCAGGTGGACCGGCGCGACAGGCGGCGGCGCATTTCCTGCGTGACGCCGCCAGTGGCATTCAGCTGGGAGATGAAATCGACTTTGTTGTCGACCAACAGATACGTTGCCGGTAGCCGGCCCGGCGGGAGCACGACGTCTACGACCTTGAGGTCGACACCATAGTGGTTATTGATTTCGTCGAATAACGCCGCTTGATATTTCCTGCTGACGCCGGAGAAGTACCAGCTCGAATTCGCCTGCGTTTCGGGCACGGCCTGTACCAACTGTCGAATCGTGCCAGTTTCCAGAATATCCTTGAACATGCCGACCGGTTCTTCCGGCCATAACGCCACTTCCGGCGTCGGCAGGCAATCGACCAGTTTGGTGATGTAACCCGCCGCCGCTCCCGGTTTATTGGCTGGCTCGGTCATGACGATCTCGCGGTCCTTGCCTGAGGCAATGACGCGGATCCACGCGGCGTCAAACGCACGCACGAGCTGTTCGCGGCCCCGGGCAACTTCTTCAGGCGACCAATCGCCTTCGCGCACGGGCAGATCTTCGATCTTCGACACGCCTCCGCCGCGGTGGGCGGCGGCCAGGGCATCGCCCGGCATCAACAAGGTGCCTGACATCGTCACGCCCGCAATCAATGACAATAGTGCGCAGGCAGTGGGGCTGAGGATTCTTCGCATGGTTGGAGCCTCCGAAATCCGGGCCAGACCCGGTCTTATTTATTGTGCTGTTTGGGTCGGCGGCAGAATATAGCACGGAAAAACCCGCGTCTGACTCCAAGATTGCTTAGCCGTTGGTCTGAAACTCGTTGATCCAGGCCACAGCATGGTCCTGAGCGACGGTACGTTCTGCGGTATTCAGTCGGCTTCGGATCATCTCGATGTTCGCTTCGGCGTTCTTATCGCTTTGCATCGTGGCAAGCAGCCACCATTTGTAGGCTTCGACGTTATCCTGCTCAACGCCGTCACCGTTAGCATGCATTACGCCCAGATTAAATTGCGCTTTACCGTTGCCCTGTTCGGCAGCTTCACGAAACCACCGCAACGCTTCGGGATTATTCTTTTCCACACCTTCGGCGGTGTAATACATCAAACCCAGATTGAATTGCGCATCGGCTAAGCCTTGTTCGGCCGCCTGACGATACCAATGTGTGGCTTCGGCGTCGTTGCGGGCGACCCCGTCACCGGCATTGAGCATTAATCCCAGGTGCAGCTGTGCGGCGGGATGCCCCTGATCAGCGGCCCGCCGGTACCAATCGAACGCCGCTGCCTCATCGCGTGGAACGCCGTCAGCATTATCGAACAACAACCCGAGTTTATATTGAGCTTCGGCATCCCCTTGCTCGGCAGGTTGGCGCCATTGTTCGATTGCGTCTATCGCCGTCATGCTGCGTCAAATTTCGCCGGTGAGCTTACCCACTCTGACTCGGGTGGGTGTGGCCGGCGGCGGTCAGGCGGTCCAGATAGGCCTGCCACTTGGCCTCTTGGTCACGTCCCAGTTCATACAGGAACTGAAAAGTATACAGTCCCGTGTTGTGACCATCGTCGAAGATTAATCTGACCGCGTAGGTGCCGATCGGCTCGACGTCGGTAATTTTGACGTTCTCCTTGCCCGTTTGCAGGGTGCCCTGGCCGGGTCCATGCCCCTTAACTTCGGCGGATTGGGAGTAAACGCGAAGATATTCGCTCGGCAACTCATACAAGCTGCCATCGTCAAAGCTCACCTTCAATAGGCGCCTGGCCGCATCGAGCCTTATCTCAGTCGGGTGCGGTGTAGCTTGCATGGCATCTGCCCGATATCAATTTGCCGCGCCGAGGACCGTTCGACCTCATTCGCCGGGCGCGGGCGTCTGGCGTTTGGCCTTCCACTCCGAGTAGGGCATGCCGTATACGCGCTCGCGTGCCGTCTCGTAATCGATCGCGATGCCACGCTCCGCCGCCGCTGCCAGATACCACTTGCTCAGACAGTTCCGACAGAAGCCCGCCAGGTTCATCAGGTCGATGTTCTGCACCTCGTGTTGATCCAGGTGCTCGAGCAGTTGGCGGAACGCGGCTGCCTCCAGTTCCGTTTGGGTTGGTTGGTCGATCAGGGATTCTCCTTGTCTGGTTTGCCGTTGGTTGTCGGCGGTCACGCCAGCGCGATCGAGACCGGCTGCCGGCGGGTGTGCCAGCCAGTTGGGGTCACGCGTGCCGCGGCACCAGGTTTAGTCCAGGGGCCAGCCGACATCAGACAATAGTATATGCGGATCAGCGATGCCCTTCCGTCGCGAAGCGGTGAGCTGAGCCCAAGCTCGCGGGGGCAACGCCATCGGGGCGAGCCCACAACGGCCGGTCAGTGCGCGGAAAAGGCGCCAATTACAGCGCATTGACAAGGTGGTTGATGACGATTGGGCCGTAAATTTCTGATGCGGAAAGAAAATGTTCATCGCACAGCACCACGAAAATTTCGCGTTTGCGCAGATTTGCAAGTCGATTGATTTGCTGCGGACAGGTATTGCGAAAATCGGTATGTTGTTTAATCGAAACATCGGCGCACAAGTTTTTGAAAATCATGTTGATTGGAGTTGGCATAAATTTTCGCCTGGCTCAGGCGAGTTGATCCATTTGAAATAAAAATTCAAACGCGTATTGTTGGCTTTCGGCAGGAGAAATCCTACCGAGCAATTGGCGAA
>JAPUGB010000081.1 GCA_027293165.1 Gammaproteobacteria bacterium | reverse complement strand
CATCAGCTCCACATATCCAGCATTTCATAATGCAATAAAGTACTGTCGGTTCCAAACATAACTATCATTGAACGTCTCAATCGCAGTATATCGCCGCTCTGCGGTCACGTCGTTACGTTTATGTAGACGCCCTCATTCTTGTTTGTTGAACTGTCGTGCTACCACTTGCGAAATTTGCATCATGGTAGACAGGAGTTGATCTTCACTTCCGCCGGTCAGCTCCCACGCCCATTCGAGATTTGAAAGAATCTGACTGTGTAGGCTCGCAAGCTCTCCTCTAGTGTAAGCCCCTGGGTCCGCCACAATCGAATCTACATCGTACAAGGCTTCGGCAATGCAGATCTGGAGTTCTTGGTTGAAGTCGTCTTGTTTTGGGGTGAGGTAGAAGCAGGGTATGGATTGTCTCCTATTATTCCTTCGCGCCGTGTTGCTTGAGCAGTTCGATCACTTCCTGGTGATCTACAAAAATCGCCAAAGACAGTGGTGTGTAAGGCGACTTGTCTTTGGCATTAACATCGGCACCGTGGGTGAGCGGCAATTTCACCACGGCGATGTAATCGCCCGCAACCGCGACATATAACGGTGTAGTGCGGTTTTTGTCCTTAGCATTGACGTCGGCACCGTTGGCAATCAACAGTTGCACCACAGCCGTGTGACCATTCTCGGCCGCCTCGTGTAGAGCGCCTTCTGCACCCCCAAGTTTTCCCCCGGGGGAGGGTCTACACATCACAGGCTCTGCCCCTATAGCTTCTGGAAAGGGGACCAAAAAGGGACTGCCTGTCACGGAAACAGCAGGATTACCGCTGATTCAGACTGGACTAGATTGCTGGCGAGTGATGCAGGTACCTATTATTACAGTGTTTGTACAGTAGAGCAGGTTACTGTTAACCACCTTGTCGGCGGTTCGAGTCCGTCCCGGGGAGCCAATAATCAATAACTTACACCGACTTTCCGAAAGCTGCTGTCCCATAGATTGGGCACTGTCCCATAGAATCACCGAAGTGGTTTCACTTTGCGCGGCGCACGCTGGTAGACCCGGCGCGTAATCGGGTCAGCACCGCTCTTCCGCACCATGGGGCGGAATGGGCAGGCACATGAATCTCAACCCGTGTGTAAGGTCGCCAGATCACAGGCTGGCTGTTCGTGCCGGGCAAAACACACGCCGCTTTGAACGGCTTGCGGCCCAAGACAAAGCGAACCCCATGAGATGCTGACACTTGATGGCCTTACTGGGCGAATCGCCGACGCGCTGGAAACGATGGCGCGCTCGGAGGAGCTCGAACTCCTGACCGCCCGGTTCGAAAACCGGTATCACGACCGGGCGTATTAGATGAAATCAATCACTTGCGCCGCTTGCCATCTTTCAAACCATATCTCAATTGGCCGTTTCTCCACAATTTACTAGTCGGCTTGGACACAAATACGAACACACCCCGCAAACTGACGTTTACGGAGCCCGAGTCACACTCTTGGAGTTCTGAGTTCTGTCAATAACAACGCCAGGGTCGTTGGATCCAGGCGCACTGCCTGCACCTGAATTTACGCGAGTGCTCGATCGCCTCCGCAATCCGCTATTTATCCCAGCACGCGCCCGGGTTAGAGCCGGTCGCGCTCTTCACCCCCGTCGACGAGAGGCTCAGGCTGGTACACATTGCATCATTGGCCTGCACTGTGCCGGCCACCGGGCTGGCCGTGACGACGTAACACGAGACGATGGGGCAGGCCGCTGTCGGTGCATCTACCCGAATTTGATACATACCCCCTTCTACCGTCACATTGGTGGCCGCCAGATAGCCGAAGTCGGTCAGGTCCGTGGTGTACGTATTGGCGTTCAAATAGTTTCGCTCCAACCGATTGGCGAGCTCGGTGAGCGACCGGTAGGCGTCGGCACGTCGCGACTGCTGCACCCATTTTGTATAGCTCGGATACGCAATACCCGTGAGTATGCCGAGGATGACCACGGTGGTAATGAGTTCCACCAGGGTAAATCCTCGTGTCCTTCGAATGTTGTTTTGCATAGTGGTTGCCTGTTGCTAGTGCGAATAGGGAAAGGCAGCCCGGGCATTTCGCCCGGACTGCCTTGGACATTGCTAGAAGTCCCCCATCTCAAGCCACGACCGCTGGCCGGTGTTGATCTCGACGCCTGGTGTCTCGCCGACGGATTGCTGTCCACCGGCTACCTCTATGGGACTACCACGACCCGCTGTGGTTGAACCGCCGGGTTTTACCGCCTCATCCAGCAGCGCCTGCAGCTTGTCCGCGTCCTTGTCCTTGCCCTCGGCCCGGAGGTCCGCGATCTTATCGTCGGCGAGCTCGACCTCCGCGGCCGTCAGCCCGGCCTGGATAACCTCGACCGAGGCGTACCAGTCGGGGTCACCGTAACACGGCGTGTCAACCGTATCCCCGGTACCGATTTTCTTCCGCACCTCCCCGGCGATGTCTTTCCAGTGCCAGAACATCGTGGATTCGTACAAAAACCGGGCCGATTCGGCGCGCACCCCGGTGGACTCCGCCGCCGGGGTATCGATATCGTCCGCCTGAAGATGGACCCAACTGGCGACGGAGCCAAGCTCGCTGGCATCAACCCGGATCAGATGCAGGGTCAAGGCGCCGTTACGCCATCGGTCGTGGTAATTGATCAAGGCATTATCCTTGTTCACGCAGCCGGTGTTGGTCGGATGCAGGCCGCCCATCGCGATTGCGGTGTCTGTGAACGAGATGCGCAGGGCGCCGGCGATGGTTTCGCCGGTGGCGACGGGATCGTTCCCGGGCAGCGTGGTGCCCAGCAGCTCATTGATGGTGTGCAGATCGGCCACGGTCAGGCTGTCGGTCTGGATCTTATTGATGAGCGCATCCTGGTAGTCCTTGACATTCACCGGCGCCGCGCTGCCGATGGTCAGCATACCGCCCGGTGAGTAGTCGCCATTGGCGATCAGCACCAGGAACGTCTGATTGGGATCTATGAAGACGTCGGTGACGCGATTGAGCTTGCTTTGTCCGAGCGGCTCGAGGCTGAAGTAGTCCACCAACACCTGTCCGTGTATTTTATCGTATTCGTGTACGTGGCCATCGGTGACGCCGCCCAGTCCGGTACCCTTGGCGGCGATGGTACCGCCATCGGGACTGTCGGTGTCCACGTCGATGTGGCCGGCGGCGAAGCCGGCCGAACAGTTGACCGTGCAGGCTATCAGCCCGAGGCTGTTGACCAGTATGACGTCCTTGCCGCTGCTCTTGAAGGCGATGGTCGGCTGCGACGCCACCTGTAGCGCCGTGACCCCTTCACTGAACTTGAAGGCAGCGACGATATTGCCGCCGGCATCGTCGGCGGTGTTCAGCACACTGTCGCCGTTCAGGTCAAAGACCGTGAACAACGGAGAACCGCCGGTCAAATAGTCGAGTTGCATGAGCCAGTTTTCATAGGGCGTGATGGTGATGTTCGTGGACATGAGCTGGACGCGGTCGCCACGCACCTGGAGGTGGCCGAGAAGCCGTTCGCCGGCCGGCAAAGCGACCTTCCAACCGTCGGCGCTGGCATAATTGACAGGGTTACTGGTACTGGTGCGAATGCTGAGCGACGGGGTTACGCCCCCGTAGGAACCGAATGTGAGTGTCTGGGTGACGAGCGTCGGTGAGGAGAGCGCTGTGCCCTGGTCATGGATTCCGTAGATGGCTTGTGCTGTCGAATTGGCAAGGTCGGCGGTGCTAAACGCGCGCCCGGTGCCGAAGAACACCAAAAAGCCCCCGTCCGGGTGAGTGCTGACATCCGGGGCGGCAGTAATAGGCTGTGCAGGGCTGCCATCGTAGAGCTTGTAAGCGCCGACAGCTGCAGCCGTGACCGGGTTGCCGACACCGGTCAGATCAAAGCGCCACATATCGCCATTGAGATCACCGGCATAGACGAAATCGGCGTCGCCATCGAAATCGCTATCGATCACGGTCGGGCTCGACAGCCCATTCTTATCGGTTGCAGCAGGCGTAGCCTGCGGAGAAGGTTGCACCTTGACCACATTGCCCGTGGCGATATCGATTAGATACAGCACCGCCTTGCCGGTGGTGCTGTCGTAGCCGTTGCCGGCAATGGCGACCCACTGGCCCGTTTTCAGGCGGGCGATCGTCGGACGGCTGAAGGTATAACCCAGTCTGGGATCGGGGCTGTTAGAGGGGGCGCCGACCTCCCACAGTATGTTGGCCCTGACGGCACTCTCCGTATCCGATGTCGTCACCGGGTCGGTGACATCGAGGGCATAGAACCCTTGGCCGCCGGCACCGAGGCCGCCGACCAGCACCGTGCGCCAGCAACTACCGCCACCGCAGGCTGGGAACGCCGCGTAGGCGTCGCCCGCGGCAAGCTCGCCGTCGACGAAATACGTGTGCCTGTAGTTAAGGGCCGACAGCTTCCGGAGGTTGCCAATCACCATCGACGGAACATAGCCGAAGACCTCCTGGCCGTTGGCGGCATCAAAGCCGTGCAGCATGCCGTCGTTGGCGCCCACATAGACGCGCCCGGCACGGCCGCTGTTGCTCGACTTGAACGACGCATAGTTGTTGAATACGTAATTTGCGTCAGGCGCCCCCACGTATCGCGGCGTCGAGTGGATGATATCGCCGAGGATGCTGTAGCGCTCACGCAGCGTGCCGGCGGAATTCGCCGGCAACCCGGGCTCGCTCGCGGCCTGGGTGGCGCTGATGTTCTCGTTGCTGCGGTCGCCGCGCGCGAAGTTGATGATCTTCTCTTGATCGGCGACCGTTGCGGTTATCGAATCCTGTTGGCTCTGGGTCAACACCGTCCCGGGGAGGGGTGCCGGGTTGCTGTTGTAGTCGTTGTAGCGAAACGGAACCTTGTCATCGTCCCCCGGGGCATTGCCGGTCCAGCCGAGACTACCACCGGTGGTCGTGATAATGATGCGCTTGTCGGTCCCGCTTGTGTCGCTCCAATAGGTCGCGCTGACGTCATTGGCATCGGCGCCCAGCGGGTCGGCGAATACGTCCTTGGCCTGCCAGATATACGAGGCGCCGATCACGCCTTGATCGCTGACCGGTTTGGCAATCAGATCGCCTTGCCAGGCGCCGTTCTCGAACCAGGGTGAATACGCGACCGGCGCCGGACTGCTGGAACCCAGGTTGAACGTATTCAAGTCACCACCGGCGATGTAATTTAGCGGCTGTTTCATGGGTGACGTTAAGGGTGCCGCGAAAACGGCAATAAGCGATAGGCTCATGGCGCCGACGAGAATGTATTTCAAATGACGAGAAAGGCTGAACGTCTTCATACTGCTAACCTCAAGTTGGACTAATTGGGCGCTTGTTCCAGGGTGGCGATGGCCTGCAGCGTCCGTACCGCACGTTTTTGGCTGCTGCCGCGCGATGAGACCCGGTAGATATTGCGGGTAGGGGCGGGCGACGCGTTAACTGACAAGGATTGGCCGCCTAATGCGGGCCGGTTGGCGATGTATTCGATGGTATATTTTTCGTTTGGGTCACCGGTGGTTCTGTAGTTCGCGCTGTCGTTCCAGAAGGATGGATCCTCGACGTTCAAATTGCCCGTCGCCGGATCAAAGGTGACATACCCGGCCACGGCAGCGGGATCCGTTGGGTTCGGCATCGCCGGCGGCTGTATGTTGTTGATGATGTATTGTTGGCCGCCGAACAACGCGTTTTCCGCCCTGGCAAGCGCTTCCGTTTGCTGCTGAAGGTTGCCGGCCATGAGAAACTGCAGCTTGGACCTGGCCATGGCGCTGAGCGCAAGCATGTTAATAATCATCAGCACCAGCAGGGCGATGACCAAGACCGCGCCGTTTTCCGAAGACGGCAAACGAATATTAACGTGTGCGTTCATGATGCGAGGTATCCTTCGGTTGGGTGCCATCAGATTAGCCTGGGGTTACGCAACCGGATCGTGGACGTGAAAAGTTGACAACGAACATTGGCCGGGCAGGTCTTATTTACGCCGGCCATGGTATACGTGGGCGTAGCGGTGTAATCGGGCTCGATACATGCCGCTCGCAGCAGTAGCCATAGGCGCACGGCGATAACATCGGCCCAGTCAGCACCGACGGTATCGGCATCCACATAATCGTCAATCGACGAGTCACCGTCGATGTCTACGCCGTACTGAACCTGAAAGTCCTGGACGCCGGCGACAATCTCTTCCTTCGAGGAAACGCCGGGGCCGGTCACGGTGACACGGTACAAGGACGGCAACGCCTGGCCCGCACTGGGATTGAGACCGATACTGCAGGTGCCGTTGCCCATGCCGACGTAATAGGCGTGCGCGACCAGCTCGCGGATAGAAGCGGGTTGGGCGAAACCCGCGGGTGCCACGTTGGTTGTGAATACGGTTGCTTTATCGATATCCGTGATGATGTAGTTGCGGTTGGCGGTGAGCGCAGCCGGGTCTAACGTGATCGGTGCCGCATGGCGTACGGCCAGGACATCACCGCGCAGGTATTCGCTAGCAGGGATACAGTCCGCGTTCGTGTAGTTGCCGGTGGCGGTACCATCGTTATTGGTATCATTAAGACCGTAAATGCGTTGCTCCACCATTCGCGCCCAGGTGTCGCTGTTGCAACCCGTGCCGGCGGGATCTACCGCATCTTCGATATTTGTCACGTCGTCCTCGTAACCTCCCCAATATCCAGCAAGGCGAACATCCCTGAGTAACGTAGCTAGGGCATAGCGGCCGCTTTCCTGGATTTTCGCGGAGCTATTGTTCACGTTGTAGCTGTGCATATTGCCGACGAGGACGAGGATGATGCTGGCGGTTAAGATCAGGCCAATGAGTATGGCGACCATCAGCTCAACCAGGCTGAAGCCAGGTGAGGGCGGCGGAGTACGGCGGTTCAGTACGTTTGCAAAAGTCATCTCAGCGTTACCGTCATCGTGAACTGCTGGGCAATGAGCGCGTCGCGTTGGGCCTGGGTGAGGCCGGTGTCCCCTTGGTTACTGCGATCGTCCCAGAGGACGTTTATCGTGAATGTGTTGCTATCGGGCGATGTGACCGTACCGCGGCCATTAGGAAGCAGGTTTTGGTTCGCGGTATTCCAGTCATGGCGATCAAAATCTCGGACCTGGTCCGCCGCGCACGCGGGCGAGCATGAGGCGGGTTGAGTCCCCGGGGTGTCGGGGATATTGTCGTACAGACCCGCCGCGAGACCGGTGGGATTCGCGCGCAGTCTGTCCATCATGTCGTAGGTCTGAAAAACGGCCTGCGTACGCAGATAGCCACCCTGGCCGGCCGTGAGCGCCATCGTCTGCATGGCGGCCACACCGAGCAGCCCGATAGAGACAACGACTAGCGCTACTAAGGCTTCGAGCAAGGAGAAGCCACGCGAGATCGTGACAAAGACGCATCGGTTTTGGCAATATTCGAGTGTTTTCATTTCCGGTCCCCTTACGGACACGTGCCGTCGGTCAAACTAGGGTTGCCGGTGGTACCGACGGCCAGACATCGGCAATACCTGTTTTCTGCATCACAGAGTTGGAACGTGCCGGTGGAATCGGCGCTGCCCGAAGGCCGGTACTGGATGCGATGGACATCGGTAAAGTTCGCCGTGGTCAGGCTGGCGCCTCTGCCGATGGTCGATGCCGCGCGCAGGATTTCGCCGTTATCGACGATCCCATTTACATTGGCGTCCACCCACACGATCCGGCCATCGGCCCAGTTGGTATCACTGCAGCCCTGTTGGTCATCGCTGTTACAGATGGTAACCACCGTCATGCGCTTCACCGCTTCGGTGCGCGCGAGCGTAAGGTCGGCAACGAGACCGTTGATCTGCGAGGAGATTTGGTTTGATCTTGCCATGGTCTGAAAACTGGGAACCGCGATCGTCATCAGGATGCTGGCGATCACGAGGGTGGTAATCAGCTCGATGAGCGTAAAGCCGGAATTACCGACACGGCGAAACGGCCGCTTCTCAAGGGCGAAGGCCCTCATAGCGGGGTCACGCGGGCCGTTAACCGGCCAACCAACGGTAAAAGAAAGCATACTGCTCCTGGTTTATGGGCTGTTGGCGGTTCGAACTTAACATTAGACTACTTTCTAGACGCATCAATACATTACTGCGGAACTGTCCAATTATTCGGCCACGCAGTTCCTACCGTGGGCTTTTGCACCCGCGAGGGCGGCATCCGCCTCGGCAACCAGCTTCTCACCGGACTGGTGGGGCGTCATCTGCACAGCGCCCAGCGACACCGTTACCGAGGGCAGGGTGCTCCGGTCGGACATCACGATCACCGCCTCGGCGACGCGTGTCCGCAAGCGTTCGGCGTCGATAAGCGTCGGCCATACTTCCGCCATTTTCCGCGGGACAGAGCTATTGTTCATCACGTACCTCCGATACCTACATCGTGTGCCGACTCACTGGGCTGGATGCTCAAAGCAGATTGCTCGCACCTTTTCTGCAGCTCGGGAGTAAGGTACGAGGGTAAGGAGGGTATCCTGCGGGAGTGCGTTCGCGGGTCTTCCCCAGAGAGGGAAAACTTTACTCGCTCGAACGCCTGCAAAGTGCAGCGTTTCTCCTGCGGCCCCTCTACCGTCGTCTTTCGACCCTAGGCAGGTAGCTTTGCGCCCCACCCTTTCGGGATGGTTTGCCTTTGTAACGAAGCAACTGGCCCTATGGATGCATAAGGCATGCCAACGTTAGCCAATCGTTGATAAAACACTGGAACGAGGTTTCGAAGGAGAGTGGCCACCTTGAAACTACACAAAAAGGGGTGACGTATCAGGTCAGCTTATAGACCTGCGAGTGACGTGGTGGGCCGTCACACGGTGCGCCGATTGATGCGCACACTGGGGCTTGAGCCCAAGACCGTGAAACGCTATCGCGCCAGCCGCCAGGCGCGGCACACCAACGCCGCCCCTAACCTGCTCGCCAAACAGTTCAAAGCCGAGCGCGCGAATCAACGATGGGTCTCGGATATCACCTTTATCGCTTCTATAACCGGCGCCGACGTCACTCGTTCAATGGCAATCTCTCACCCATGAACTATGAAAAACAATGTGCAACAATCCTCTAACACACTGTCCGTTTTACTGGGACCAGATTTCCTATCGACTCTTCTTTACTTGGTCGTGAAAATCACTCTGGGTGTCTGAATCGCAAAGCGTGTTTTTTCTCTAAGGTAAGCAGCGCCCGCTTACCCTTTCGGGTTCTTGTCTTTCTTGTAGCGTTTCGTAGTTATCTCGTCTTGTAATCCAAAGGCGATGTGCTACAAATCAAAGAAGCGCAACTTCTTGCCGCGAATGGGGAACAATGGTTACTGCTGATACGAAGTCCTTGAGAAAACCCTTGACTCTAGACCTGGTGGCTGCCGGGTATCTGGGGATGATGGTGCTAAGCATCGTCCAGATTTACAGTCAGGGTCGATCAATCTACCCACACGACATCCTTTTTATGATCTTCTATCCCATCGTGGCCTACGGCATTTTCAAGGTGAGACACTGGGCATGGTCCCTCCTGGTCGGGCATATTATCTTTCTGCTCGTCGGCAATATCATACTGGCTGTGAAAGACGGTTATTTCGATGACGTCCTGTTTATTCAGTTCAATCTCCTTCTATTGTTTTTCCTGTGGTGTTTCTTGCGTATCAACGTCAGATCGCCGTTTCACAATCCTGCGCTTCGCTGGTGGGAACGCCAGCACGCCCGTTATGGTGCAACGTTTCAGGTGACGCTGCGCAATGAATCGGACGATACGATCAAGGTGGATGGCGTTAACCTCTCAAAGGGAGGATGTTTCGTCACGCTGGCTAACAATCAGGACATAGCGCAGAAGCAGCGCTTCGAGGTCGAGCTGCGGTACGAGGACTTCGCGCCCTTCCACACGCGGGGTCGCGCCATGTGGGTCTCTGGCGGCCCTGAGCTTAATCCGAAGGGTGCGGGCATCGTATTCTCGCGCGCCGATCGCGCCAACCGCCTTGTGCTGAAAGAGATCATGAAAGAGGTCAAATCTCGCTGGGCCAAGTCGGCCGAGGGCGCGCCTGCCTAGTAGTAATAGCAGTTGCTAGCTCGACGTCCAGCAGAAACACGACGGATGCCGGCTCCAGGACGGAGATCGACCTAGCTGCCGAGGCATTGTTGGGTTCGCCACGCGACAAACCTGCTCCGTGAGACACGCATCCTAGCCGACAGCCGACGCGGCTCTCGAAAACACACGAAGCCGGGGGCTGGCACGGGTATCGCCAACGATAACGCTGGCATATTCAGGCAGCATAGTCCGCAAAGCTCAATTGCACGTCTTCATCGCCGCGGCCGCGGCCCCTGCACGCAACGTCCTGGTAAACCCCGCTAGTATCACCGCCACCTTGCCAACTTCGGGTGACGGGTCCGAGTTGGTTGCTAACAAGAAATCCTATGAAAATAGAATTCAGCAATTAGACGAACCAAGCGAATTTAGCCATGCATTGGTACCAAATAATACTGTCGACTATGTTTATAAGACACTGCTAGATAAGATCGGATTGCTATCAGAAGATGAAGTAGAGAATATACTCAAAGCTTATTTACTAATTGCTGATCCGCGGTGAGGCGTACGAGGCACTTGGTGCAGGCTGGCGTAGATTTGCCGACAGTCCAACGCATTTCGGGCCATAAGACCCTGGAGATGGTGGTGAGGTACAGCCACCAAAACGGTGAGCACATTCAAGCGGCTATGGATAAGCTTGAACGGCGATACAAAGTGGGGTCTTAGAAGTAGCTCAGACTAGATCGGACAAACAGTGTCAGATTTGATCGAGCGCGAATGACTCAAAACGCCATTAGCAGACATTGAGATGTTCTCGCCGGATTGCGCTGACCACCAATCGTAACCCTAAGCTGACCAATCAACTTGAACGATGACTCAAGCTACAGCTCTAAAGCTCGGAGAAATTCTCGACCAAGGGTCGTAAAGCTCACTACATCAACACGATCTGGAAGCCCTGTCATGCCATCATCGATCACTTTGGAGCAATGCTTGTGCAGCTGAGGCAGGATGTTTCCACTTTCTCTACTGCCTCTCTCCTCATGCACCTCGATACATTTTAGACGCCTCAGCTTATCGCGTGCCAAATCAACAGCATCATCAGTTTGGTTAGTAATCGCGTTAGCATCCCCGAGGACATGACGTGTCGTCCTGACCTCCACGTCACTCCAAATTGTAGGCGCATCTGGAAAACGCACTCTTATTTTGTCGATAAACTCGCCGAATTTCGGTGCCTGCGAAAATTCCAATAGCAAGCGGGCATCAAGCGGTTCCATTTGTGACACCATGTCGATGAACTCCCTTCGGACACGGCTCTGTCTTTCCGGGTCAGCAGCATTGGCGAGCAGCCGGGCGAACAATTCTTGGAGTTCATCGCGGCTCTCTGCGCTGGCCACGACGGCTATCGGTATAAGAACACTTGGACTAATATCGGGGTGACTTTGCTGGACCTCACGGGCTTGTAGGATCTCATCCGTACGGCGCTGCAACCGATCCAGATTCCTTATGCGGGCCTCACGTAACCAGTCTCCGCCGATAACACCAATCAAATCAGCAGGGACCGCTCCTAGTGCTTCGCCGATGTAGCTTCCCCCAGCGTGTATGACGTCGAGAGTTTTTCCGGCTGCCTTGGCAGTTTCTTGAACGGCCTTGGCCATCTCTTGGACGGTCTGGAGCTCTTCGGTCATGTAGTTCGTCCTCGGGGTGTCTCCGTTCCATTAATTTTCTATCATTCGCTCGTGAGGGTCGAGTCACCATTCGTAACTGGTCCGCAATCTCGAATGTCGCCAATGGGGTCGTTTCCAGCCATTCGCAATCTGACACCTGTCAGGGACGTGCTCCGGGTTTGCCATGTGCCCGTCCCCCGTTACTTGGGTGTTGCCTATAAATCGACCGTAAAGGACCAATTCTGTTGGCACGATTACACAGGAATTACACAGACAACGGATGCCCGAGAGGCGAATGTGTTGTAAGTGGTTGTTTTAAAGGTGGCCAGGGGCGGAATCGAACCACCGACACGCGGATTTTCAGTCCGCTGCTCTACCGACTGAGCTACCTGGCCATAACAAAAAGATGTACATGCCCTCCATGGCGTGACTGTGTGTCATTACTCACACCGGCCCGGCCTTTCTTCGCTCTCGCTGCCCTGCTTCGCTCGAAAGACCGGGGCGTGCCGTCCGTGGCACGCCCGTTCACCGGACAAAGGGTCCACTGGACCCTTTGTAATGCTCCGGTTCACCCATGCCCGAGCGTTCGACCGGAAAATCCATACGCTACGCAGTCCCGGCTTCGCTACGGCACCGGCCCAAGCCCTCCGTGGCTTGCGCGTTCGGCGGGACAAAGGTCCGCTGGACCTTTGCCTTCTACCGCCTCACCCACTGGACTTTTCTATTTCGGTCTTACCCGGCCGAGCCACCTGGCCATAACGGCAAAGCGCGCATTATAGGTAACCGGCTCGGGGCTGAAAAGCGACCCCACGTTTCAGGACTTTCTTGGCGGCGGCACAAACCCGGCCGGCAGTTTCGAGCCCGGGCCGAAGAAATAGTTTTCCATCTCGCCCTCGATAAACTTGCGCGCCTCCGGGTCCAGTGGATTTAGCCTGTTTTCATTGATGAGCA
>JAPUGB010000080.1 GCA_027293165.1 Gammaproteobacteria bacterium | reverse complement strand
GGCGTTGACGAGGATCAGATCGCCCGCGGCAGATCCCGAGCTGCCGGCCGGGCCCTGTGAACATGCGGCACACAGCGTAATGAGGACAGCCGCGGCAATAGGTCCTAATAGTTTCATGGGTTTCCGCCTATGTTGTTCTTTTGCAGAACGGTAGCGCAGCGACGACAGAAAATCGACATAAGTGCGGGCATTTGACAAATACGCCGCAGCGGTTGAGGCTTTTCATCCGCTTCCCGTTGCCTGGCAAACCGATGCTGATGAAAATAGTGGTGCTTGTCCGTTCAGTACTTTTGTACGCTGTCATTGCGGCCGTGATTGCATCGACAATCGGCCTCAGCTGGTTGCGCTGGGAATCGCATCAACCCCGGGACGCGTGGTTCGATGCGCGCCGCGGCAACATCGAGGCAGTGACCGTTGCGGACTCCATTACCGCTGACGGACAACTATCGGCCTTCGTCACACTGATTGCGGACACCGGCTTGTCGATTTCTTTTCGCGTTATCCGGCATCCGGCGGATGGGCCGCTCCCCGTGCTGCTCGTACTTGGCGGGCATCGAACAGGCAGCGACGCGGTTGAGCTATTTGGCAATGTTGGCCGGCGTGCGGTCGTGGCGCTGGATTATCCGTATAACGGCCCTGAAAAGGTAAGAGGATTGGGCCCTGTCCTGAAAACCATTCCGCTCGCGCGCCAGGCGTTCCTGGATACCGTACCCGCCGTGTCGATGGTTGTTGACTGGCTGCTCGAGGAGCCCTGGGTGGACCCCGAGCAGCTCATGATTGTCGGTGCCAGCCTTGGCGTGCCGTTTGCGGCAACCGCCGCTGCGCGGGACTCCCGCATCAGGGGAGCGATACTGGTTCACGGCGCTTACGACAACCGGCTGTGGCTGGAGACCCAGGTTGCGCGCAGGGTCGACGTGAAAATTCTGCATTGGCCCCTGGGAACAATCTTGTATTGGCTGGCGTATGGACCGGTGTTGAATACGCCGGAACGCGCTGCCCGGATCTCGCCGCGCCCGGTACTGATCGTAGGCGCACGGAATGATGAACGCACACCCGCCGGACAGACAGAGCTGCTTTTCGAAGCGGCGAAAGAACCGAAGTTGCTGCGCTGGACCAGTGGCCGGCACATCCAGCCCGGGCGCAACGAAGTGATTCAGGAATTGCTGCGCATCGCAGACGAGGAACTGCCGCTGGATTGACCGGGGTCAGAGCCGGGCTCTGACCCCAATTACTCCTACAAGAAATTATTCGGCCAGATCAGCGTACGCCACATGTGTGCGACCGGACTGCCATCGAAGCCGAGACCCTCTTTCGGCTGTTTGAAGTTGCGCCCCATGATGTCAACGAACTCGTCAACTTCAACCGTGAGATCCCGGTTGAATGAGTACAGGTCGTTGACGGTGATCAGTCGGGAAGTCGTGTACCACTTGTGCTTGCGCGCCTCTTTATAGGCGTGCTCTATGTATGGCTCGACCTGGTAATCGGCGCCGAACAATCTTATGTAGGCGTCCGGATACTCGTAATCGAAGTCTTTGTCGGGGAAGAAGCGCAGTGCCTGGTGCTTCTCGATCGCCCAGCAGATTTCCTCGTCGACATTGGGCGCAATCATCTGTGCAAACCAGTAGCCGTGATCCGTGCCCATCAGGTTCAGGCCAATGTCATGCAGCAGGCATGCCGTAATGATTTTCTCGTTGAAGCCCTCGTTCTTCGCCAGACTTGCGCTCTGCAACACGTGCTGCGGCTTGAAGCGGAGATTGTAAAAGTCGACCAGCTGCGGTGCCTTCGGCATTTCAGGTAATAGCGGGTCAAAATGCTGGAAATAAGGACGATTGTCGTTCGGATCGCTTGGCGGTCTGCCATCTACATAACAAACGTTCGGTTTCGCGCGGCGCTTGTTCAGAGCCTCATCCATAACCTCCTCGAGCGCATCCGCTTTCTGGGTAAGCGTTGCTGCTCCTGCGATGGTCGCGGCCGATGCGGCGCTCAAACTGCTCAGAAACTTGCGGCGATCCATGATGGTTTTCCCCCTTCGAAACTGCCCTAGGCAATCGTAATGGCTATCTCGTCTATCCCGTCAATGCCACCGGTGACCTCGTCCCCGACCTCGATCGGGCCGACGCCAGCCGGCGTGCCCGTGAATATCAAATCCCCCGGGACCAGCGTAAAAAACGTGGAAAGCTCCACGATCGCCTCCGGGACGCTCCATATTAGCTCATTCAGGTCTGCATTTTGGCGAATTACGTCATTCACGCTGAGCCAGATCCGGCCTGAGTCAGGGTGGCCGACGTCCGCGACCCGGTGCAGCGCGGAAATGGGCGCGGACTGGTCGAAGCCCTTCGCCGTATCCCAGGTAACGCGGTTTTCCTTGGCGGCAATCTGCAGGTCGCGACGCGTCAGATCGATGCCGACGGCGTATCCGAAAACATGCCCCAGGGCATCCGCGACGGCGATGTCACGGCCTGATTCTGCTATCGCGACCACCAGCTCGATCTCGTGCTGAAAATTTTTGGTGCGCGACGGATAGCGTACCGTGGCGCCGGAATGGACGATCGCATCGGCGGGCTTCATGAAAAAGACCGGTGCTGTCCGCTGCGGATCGTGGCCCATTTCGCGGGCATGCGCGGCATAATTGCGGCCAACACAGTAAATCCGGTGCACGGGAAATGTACCGTCTTCTCCCGCGACGGGGACGGACGGCTGCGGCACTTCAAACAGATTCATTCGTAATCACTTTTTTTGCCCGCTGGGTGCTGATTAAGACGTAGAATGTTCACACATTCAAGGATTGGGGTCTGCGCGGCAGAAAAATCCCCGGGGGAATATGCATGACTATCCAAAGACGTGAGTTTCTACAGGCTATAGGCAGTGCATCGCTGGCCGGCAGTCTTATTACCTATACCAGTTCAGCCGCAGCGGCTTACTCCGGGGCTCCGGCATACGGCTTTTCAGATGACCGGGTACCGATGAATGCAGCCAATCTCTGTCCGATGCTATCGAGTGTCAGCGACGCACACGCACGCTACGCGCACGAACTTGATCTGGACCTGAGTTCTGCAAACCGCAAACGCATCGAGGCGATGAAAGAAGCCGCGCGCTCAGAAATAGCAGGTCTTCTGGGCAGCAGTGCGGACGAACTTGCAATCGTGCGCAACGCCTCCGAGGGAAATAATGTCATCGTTTCGGGAGTGCCGCTTGAGGCCGGCGACGAGGTCGTACTCTGGGATC
>JAPUGB010000008.1 GCA_027293165.1 Gammaproteobacteria bacterium | reverse complement strand
TTTGGGAAATTATCGGGTTTTGCTTCAGGCCGAGGCGTGTCGTGACGTCGCCTGCCGTTTCTTCACACAGCTTAGCCGGCCTTCGACGCGGACCGCGGTCTGTCCGTTGAAACCATTTGTTTGGCAACGTCTTCAAATTCTTTTTGATACTGGCCGCGCATTTTGCGGAATTCTACCTGGGCAGCATCGCTGGGCACGAGCTTGTCGGCCGTAGCTGCGTCGGTATTCGCCGGCCGCTGGGTTGCAAGTATGGCCATATCTTCGTGGAATACCAGGAAGACACTGAAGCGTCCCCACAAATTGACGAGGGATCGTAACAATGGCACCCGAATCTTGTGGTGCCATCGGTTGTAAACGGCGGTCGTGGTGTCATCGATCGGGGCGAAGGTGGCGGACATCGTCCAGCGGTCACTTAAATTCTGTATCCACACATTGGGATACACGAAGTCGACATGGTGCATGACGCGGTCGTCTCGAAGCATGTTCGAGCGGAAGCCACCATCGAACGGATCAACCTTGATCCGTGTTAGTGGGTTGCGAATGAAAATTCCCAGCGATTTGCGGTGCACAAACGGCAGGTGACTGTGATCAATGACACCTTCGATACAGCGCGTGTAATGCGTTGGCCAGTGCTGAATATATTCCCCGTAAATTGTTCCGCCCGGTACCGGAAACTGTGGGACCGGTGGCAGTTCCTCTGCTGCAATCTCCGGGCCACGCCAAAGCCAGACGAAGTCGTGTTTTTCCTCGACATGCCGGGTCACGGCACGGAAGTGCTCCGGGATGTGCCAGGTGCCTTCGGCCGGCACCTCGACGCAGCGACCACTGGCGTCATAGCGAAACCCATGGTATGGGCAGGCGAGTGTGCCATCGCGCAAGCGCCCCTGGCTAAGCGCAGCGCCGCGATGCGGGCAGCGATCGTCGAAGCACACCGCTTTGCCGTCGCCATCCCGCCAGAACACCAGGCGGTCGCCAAATCGCGTCGTGCCGACTGGCCGTTGGCTTAGTTCCCGCGAACTCAAAACCGCATACCAATGTCCGCTGGAAACCTTCATATCGCAGAAGCACGAGGGCCAGTGCTAGTTCGCCTGTGTATCCGACAACTCGGCAGTCAACCATGCCATGGCTGTATCCTGCTCATCGTAATTAAAATGCCGAACCTCGGCGCTGACAAACAGCTCGACAATTTTCGGCATGATTGCCATAAACTTGCTATCGGTAACGGCAGCGACCTTGCCGAAATCGGCATGATTGTTCTTCACAAAATTCAGATGCGATATCAGCGCACTGAAATCTTCCCATCCGGGAAATGATTCCGTGCAAATCATCATTCCGGTCAGTGCGCCTTCTGCCACAATGTACTCATCCACTTCCTGGCTGAGTTTCTCGAAGTCAGCGGATTCCAGCGGGCCTTCCGGGAAGATCTTCAGGATTCCTTGTTCGCGCAAAAGTTCGTGGGAGATCATGACAACCGGTACCTTTATATTGTCCGAGCCAGCGACCGTCGCCTCTGGCTGATTATTCTATCCCAGTCGAGCTCCGACGAACCGAATAGCGCGAAACTTTCGCCGCCTAGGCCGGCTTGATGGCCAACACTCCGCAGTTTTCGCGCCCGTCCATTCGGCCCTTTTCCCCAAAATCCGGGCGTGCGATGAACGTGGCGCGCTGCACGCTGAATCCGGCTTCGGTGCAGGTGCGAGCCAGCAAGTCGGGGTCCTGCAGGTTCATGAACGGAGGGCCTTCGGACCTGCCCGAAGGTTTGTACGGCAGATAGTCGACCGCCGGTTCCATCCAGCCGGGCCACCGTTCGCCGTTGTCGCGATTAGTCTCCCAGGTCGGAATAAAATTCCGCCAGATGCCGTAGGGCGTGTCTGCGACGACGTACAGTTTCCCACCGGGCTTCATCCACCGGTACATGTTGCGTGCAGAGGCATCGATGTCGTCGCCCACCAGAAAATGAAATACCCGGGAGCAGAAGATCGCGCCAAAATGGTCCGCGGGTAGATCCACGTCCGGCAAATTGGCCTGCTGGCAGGTCAAGTTCGCGCGCAACTCTTTCGCCACACGCGATTCGAGTATCTCAATGTGTCGTTTGTCCAGATCGCAGGCTCGCACCTTGGCGCCGGCCTGCAGCGCGGCAATCGTTGCGACACCGTAGGCACAGCCCATGTCCAGAACTTCCTCGTCAATGCTGCCCGAGTACTCGATAAATTCTTCCGCGTAGGCGTCGATCCTCTCGAACATGAACCCGGTGCCGTTCATCGTCGGCACCATGCCGTCGACCCATCCCTTCGGCGGTTGTAGTTCCTTTTCCTCAGCCATTAAACGTACCTGCTATCAGTTAGTGTGATCAGGGCATCGACATTGAGGTCAAATGCTTCGCTATTCTCCCACGTCGTTACATGGGAATCGACTGCCTGTAGTCAGCCCTTGCACGTGAATTTCGACGTAAGAGAGGATGCGAGATGGCCCTTAGTCGAGGACGTGGGTCACCAGGCCGTCCGCCAGCTTGGGCTCGAACCACGTTGATTTCGTTGGCATCATTTCGTTGGCATCGGCGACGGCCATCAAATCCTGCATGCGAGTCGGGAAGAACGAAAACGCGATCCGCATGTCACCGCTATCGACGCTCTTTTCCAGTTGTTCCAGACCGCGGACACCGCCCACGAATTCAATTCGCGAATCGGTACTCTGGTTTTCGATACCAAGCAGCGGGCCAATCAGGTTGTCCTGCAGTAAATTGACATCAAGCCTTGCAACAGGATCGTCGACCGGAATCCACTTTTCGCGTATGTCCAGCCGGTACCAATGGTTTTCGAGGTACATGCCGAACTGCGCCGGTCTGTCGGGCCGCACTGGTGCATCCGACGACATAACTTCGAAGCGCTGCTCGATTTGTTCCAGCAATTGCTCCGGCCGCCAGTCGTTAAGATCGCGAATTACGCGGTTGTAATCCAGGATCCTGGTTTCATCGTGGGGGAACGCCACACAAAGAAAATAGTTATACGCCTCACTGCCGGTATGCGCTGGGTTGGCCTTTTTCCTCGCCGCAGCGACGCGGGATGCCGCAGCAGTACGGTGGTGACCGTCTGCGATGTACAGCGCGTCCATTTCCTCGAAACTCCTGGTGAGTTGCTCAATCTGCGCGAAGTTATCGATCACCCACAGCGAATGCCCGATTCCGTCCTCTGTTACCAGATCGTATACAGGGTCTTCCTGAACAACCGCATCAATGATGGCTTTCACCTCAGCTGAACTCCGGTATGCAAGCAGCACTGGCCCGGTTTGAGCATTCAGCGCAGTAATCTGCCGCACCCGGTCGTCTTCTTTGTACGGTTGCGTGAGCTCGTGCCGGCGAATGCGGTTTTTGTCGTATTCGGCGATCGATGCCGCAAACACGAGACCCTCCTGCTCATGTCCGTCCATCCGCAAACGATAAACGTAGAATGACGCGGCTGTATCGCGAACGAGCACGTTTTCATCGATCATTCGCTGAAGGTTCTCGGCGCCCTTTGCATAGACTTCCGGCGCGAACGGATCGGTGCCGTCCGGGAGATCGATCTCCGGCTTTGATATGTGCAGAAAGCTGAGTGGACGGCTGTCGGCCCGCTCGCGGGCCTCCGCCGTGTTAAGCACGTCGTAGGGCGGTGCCGCTACGTCCACCGCGCGCTCCGGCACCGGGCGCAGGCCCTTAAATGGTCGTATCAGAGAGGTCATTTCGCGTTCGTAGAAACCAATTCACACATCACCGTTCTCGCAGGCCAGCGTCGTCGAGTCAACTACAACACCTCGAACAGTTCGAATGCGGCGCGCTCGCCAGATTCCATGGCGCCTTCCATGCCCCGATTGGCGATTGCGGTGTGTTCGCCGCAGAAGTGAATGCGCCCGTGCGGTGTGGCGACTTCGGCCCCGAACTCAGTAATCTGGCCGGGTTGCCACACGGCCCAGTCCCCGGCGGAGAACGGATCGCGGTACCAGGATTTGTAGCCGAGGACCTCGAGCTGACCCTTCGCCGCAGGCCGCTGGCGCTCCAGATCGCTGATCACGGCTGCGATGGCCGTGCCGGTAGCCTGCTGATCCATCCACGCTGCATTCAGGCCACGGATCCAGATCGTCAGGCTGGTGATGTCTTCCGGGACTGCACCTTTGTGTTCGGCCAGTACCATGCCGGCCAGGCTGTTCGTGAACATGTTCGGGTTGAGGCCGTCGTCCTCCCAGTAGGGTTTCTTCGGCACGATATGGATCTGGTTAATCGCATTCGAGATCAGCGTGCGAACCCCCTTATCCTGAAGACCCGTCAGCATGGGATCGATTCTGATGCGCCTCAGCACGGAGCACGGCACCGAACAGACGACGCGATCGGCGCGATAGATGCTGCCATCGCTGCAATGGACTTCGGCTCCGCTGTCGCCCGACCGGATCCCGATCACCGTCTTGTTGTACTGCACCTCGCTTTTCAATGCGGCCGCCATCGCCTCGGGAATGCTCTGGTTGCCTCCCTTCGCCGTGTAGCCCATGATCGGCCCGGCCGCCGCGAGTTGGCGCTGCATCCCTGCGAATGCCGCCGCCATAAACACCTGCAACGCTGAGACGTCCCAAGCCGTGCCACTGTGAGTCGGGTTCGTGTTGTATGCGAGCTCGATCACTGCGTCCGACTGACCCTGCTGGCTGAACCAGTGGTGCAATGCGATATCGAATTTTTCGTTGGCCGGGTCTAGCCACGCGTCAGTTGTCTGTAATGGGTTGTTCGAACCAACGAGAACATTCGTGTAGGCCCAGGGCATGACTTCACGGAACGGCTCCGGAAACGGGTTCAGCCGGTGGCCCGGCCAGTCCGTTGCAGGAATCACTTCGTCATCGAGGATCAGTTCGCGCCGAAAAAAATATGGGACGACTGGCGTTATGTCGATGAGGTCTACACCGTGAGTGCGCGCGGCGTCAACCAGTCTTGCATAGCCGGGACCGAACGCCGTGCCGCCGACATCGGGATTACCGGGTATGTTACGCAGCGATTTGACGCGTCCACCGGCGCGGTCGCGTCCTTCGAGCACCGTCAGGTTAACGCCTTCGCCTTCGAGCAAGAGCGCTGCATTAAGCCCCGACAGCCCGGCCCCGATAACGATGACGTCAGAATCATTCAGTGCGCGTACCACGTTGGGTATCGCGGCCAATAATGGCGCGGCGCCCATGGTCTTTAACAAGCTGCGGCGGTCCAGGTGGCTACTCGGTGCGTTCATGACAGCGTCGTCTTATTGTAGTTACTGTGGGCGCACTCGGTAGATTGCGTTGTCGATATCCGAGCTGAATATTATGCTTCCATCCGCTTCGACAGCAACACCGGTGAGCAGAAATGGCAGCGGCAGATCATCACCACCGGCCAGACCGATCGGGAGGCCATCGGCAACCGTCTCCACCTCGCCGCTACCCGGATCGATCGCGATCAGTTGCTGTGATCCGACCGCCGCCACGATGAGCCGTCCGTCCGGTGCAATCGCGATGCCCTCGGGCTGCAGCAGGTCCCAGGCTATACCGACGGTGGCCCCGGTTTCCAGGTTCACGCGCGAGACCACCCCACTCAGGTACTCCGTCACATAGGCCACGTTTTCGCCGGCATACGCGACCCCGACCGGACCGCTCAGCTGATCGGTGATGACGGTCGTGCTGCGGTCTTTGCCGGCGGCCGCGTGCACCAGCGTTCCGCTGCTGAAGTCCGCGACCAGGAAGCTGTTGTCCGGCAGAAACTGGACGCCATACGGGGCCTTGAGTTTGACTGACTTGACGAGCTTGTTGGTGGTTCGATCGACCAGATACACGTTGCCGAACGGCCAGATGGAGACCAATGCCGTGTACTCCGGCGACATCGCGAGGTTTGATGATGCGGTCACGCCCTGCGGCGATGGCATTAGCGTGATGGCGCCGGTCTCGGTGTCCGCAAAGCGGTTGCCCCAGAAATCAGCAATCGCCAGCGATGCCCGCTCTTCGTGTTCGGTTAGCACGATACCGCCCGGAGAGCTCAGCTGACCTTCGACCACCGTTCGCGTCGCCCCGGTGTCCGGATTGATTTCGGTAATCCGGTTAAATGCCGGATTGGATACATACACCAGGTCGTTGGAGTCGATCGCCAGGTTGTCCAGCGGAGGTTGCAGCATCGCGATGATGTGCCGGTCGCCGGAGTCCAGGTTGATGCGAGTGACTTCCCCGGAACGAATATCCACCACAAAGAGATTGTTGCGAGAGTCGATATTGACTGCCGCCGGCACCGTAAAGCCATCGGCGACATCGGTAAGCTGACCGGTCGCGAGATCCACCCGGACGACTTTGGATTTGAAGAACAACGGCCCGTAGAGCTGGTTGTCCGCGGTGATCTCGAACCCGTTCAGTCCGCCGAGTTTGCTCGCGATTTCCCGGGCCGGTTTCACGCCCTCGGTATCAATTTCGTACAGCGCGTCGCCGGCGAATATACGCGTCGCAAACAAACGGCCATCGGGGGAGAAATTGATCGAATTGACGCCAGGAAGATCCCCCGCCAGCATTTTGACTTCGCCGTCGGGGCTTTTGGCCAGCACGGCGGAGAACGCACCCGCTGTCCACACCAGCGTGCCGTCCGCAGCGACCGCGACGTCGTCCGAATTGCCCAGCGGTGGACCGACTGCAACCGTAACCTCGCCGCTTTGGGTATCGATTTGGTAAACGGAATAACCGGTCAGGCTGGCGCCATACAGATTATCGTCCGCGTCAAACGCCAGGCCGTGCACGCCATGCATGGCTGAACCGGGCACCAGCGTCTCGAGCATGGAAGCGGGCGGTACGGGTTCACTGACCGTCGTGCTCGTGCATGCGCCGATCAGAGCCACGATCACCACCAGGCTTTGCTGTGCTACTAATCTTGCTTCGCGTTGCTTTTCTGCCATGGTTTATTCCTCGAAACCGCGAACGATGTTGCCGCCATTGTATGTTGCAGCCGACGTGCTAGCGTCCCTTAGGGCCGTTTTTTCTCCCCGATCAAAATCGATACTTCGTCGCGAG
>JAPUGB010000079.1 GCA_027293165.1 Gammaproteobacteria bacterium | reverse complement strand
GCTGGCGGATCGAGTTCGTTAATCTGACCCGCGTCGTTGCAAGGCCGGCCGCCCGGTGCCGCAGCGGGCTGAGCGGTGACGCTGCCGTCAGCTGCCGCCGCAACATACCGAGTTCCCAGCCTGTGTTCGTCAGGTTGCGCCCGAGTTCCGCGATCAGTTTTCGGCTCAAATCGTCCAGCTGTTGTGCCAGCCGCTGCAAGACGGCGCCGGGGTGGCTACGCGCCAGCCGGCCCCCAAGCTGCCGCAGGCTCTCAGCGCTGGCCAGCAGCATGCGGCGGGTAGCGGCAGCGGCGCGGCTGGTTTGCAATTGCAGCGCGCGTAACAATTCCTTGCGATCCGGAACGACGATCTCGGCCGCACCGGACGGTGTCGGTGCCCGTACATCGGCGACGAGGTCGGCAATGGTAAAGTCGATCTCGTGTCCGACGCCGGAGACCGTCGGAATCGGGCAGGCGTAGAGGCTGCGCGCAACCGATTCCTCGTTAAACGCCCACAGGTCCTCTAGCGATCCTCCGCCCCTGGCCAGGATCAGCACGTCGCATTCAGCCCGCTGTGCAGCGGTTTTCAGTGCGGCGGAGATCTCCTCTTTGGCACCGGCCCCCTGTACCCGGGTTGGGTACAGCACGATCGGCGCCGACGGGTAGCGCCTGCGGAGCACGTGCAGGATGTCCCGGATTGCTGCGCCGCTCGGAGACGTGATCACCCCGATCCGGCCCGGAATGGCAGGCAACTTCAGTTTGTGCGCCTCGTCAAACAGCCCTTCCGCGGCCAGGTTCGCCTTCAACTCCTCGAAGCGCCGGCGCAGCAAACCCTCACCGGCTGCTTCCATGTGCTCGACGATGAGTTGATAGTCGCCCCGCGGTTCGTAGATGCTGACCCGGGCCCGCAGCAGAACCTGCAGACCACTGTCGGGCTCAAACCGCAGCCGCCGATTGGCTGACCGGAACATGGCGCAACGCACCTGGGCCTGAACATCTTTCAGCGAGAAATAGATATGGCCGGATGCTGGGCGGGCGAGATTAGACAGCTCACCTTCCACCCAAATCATCGGCAACCCGGTCTCCAGCAATTGGCGCGCTGCGCGGTTCAGCTGGGAAACGGAGAGTATCTCATCGTTCGAAACTATGGCCATGGCCGCTGGCATCTGCCTGATTCGGTTGCAGTAGTTTACGCGGATTTCTACACGGCGTAACATAGGCGGTTTAACCGGCTGATGTACATTCGAGCTCGCCCATGCGAATTTCAGAGGTAGCACTTACATTCGACGATGTCCTGCTCCGGCCTGACTATTCCGATGTGCTGCCCGGTGAAGTTGATCTGAGCACCCACGTATCCCGGGACATTGAACTCAATATTCCGCTGTTGTCGGCGGCAATGGACACGGTGACCGAGGCGAACCTTGCCATTGCACTCGCCCAGGAAGGCGGCATCGGCGTTATCCACAAAAACATGAGTCCAACTGAACAGGGACGGCAGGTCGCGCGCGTCAAGAAATTTGAGAGCGGCATGATCACCGATCCCATCACGGTGTCGCCGGACAAGACCATTCGAGAGGTGATTCAAATCACCCGCGCCAATAACATTTCCGGCGTGCCGGTCGCGGATGGCGGTGAGACGGTAGGTATTGTTACTCACCGGGATCTGCGCTTTGAGACACAGCTGGATGCGCCGGTATCCACTGTCATGACTCCGCGCGAGAAGCTGATAACGGTGCTGGAAGGGGCTGACAAAGAAGAGGTGCTGTCCTTACTCCACAAGCACCGTATCGAAAAAGTGCTGGTGGTAAACGAACGCTTCGAGCTTCGCGGAATGATCACGGCCAAGGATTTCCAGAAAGCGACTGATTACCCGTTGGCCTGCAAGGACAGTCGCGGCGCGTTGCGGGTCGGGGCGGCGGTTGGTACGAGCAGTGACACCGACGAGCGGGTGGCGCGGCTTGTCGAAGCCGGGGCCGATCTGATCGTCGTCGATACGGCCCATGGGCACACTCGTGGTGTCCTCGATCGGGTCAAGGCGATCAAAGCAAACCACCCCGACATGCAGGTCATCGCCGGGAATATCATCAGCGGCGAGGCGGCGTTGGCGATTGTCGAAGCCGGCGCCGACGGGGTCAAGGTTGGGGTTGGCCCGGGGTCCATCTGCACTACCCGCGTCGTAGCGGGAGTGGGAGTGCCGCAAATCAGTGCTGTTGCGGAGGTGAGCGCCGCCCTGGAAGGCAGCGGCGTGCCGATTATTGCGGACGGCGGAGTTCGTTATTCGGGGGACATCGCCAAGGCCATTGTCGCGGGTGCCTACAGCAGCATGATCGGCAGCCTGTTTGCCGGAACCGAGGAGTCCCCCGGTGAAGTCGAGTTATTTCAAGGACGATCTTACAAATCCTATCGTGGCATGGGTTCACTCGGCGCCATGTCGCAACAGCACGGTTCATCGGATCGGTATCGTCAGGACCCGTCAGCGCAGTTGGAAAAGCTGGTTCCCGAGGGCATCGAGGGTAGGGTGCCGTACAAGGGCAGTCTGGTTGCAATCGTTCACCAACTGGTGGGCGGCATCCGTGCTGCAATGGGTTATACGGGCTGCTCCAGCATTCAGGAATTGCGCACTAAGCCGAGTTTCGTGCGCATTACCCACGCGGGTATGCGTGAGAGCCATGTGCACGATGTCACCATCACCAAAGAAGCGCCAAATTACCGCAGCGACTGAAGTGCACGGAGCGATTGCTTGATGCCATCACAGGCTGCCGGAATCCAGTCTGCCGTAGCCAGTGTGGCGGAACACCGGATCCTGATACTGGATTTCGGATCGCAATACACCCAGCTGATTGCACGACGCGTGCGCGAGGCGGGTGTATACAGCGAGATCTTTCCCTGGGACATTGCGGAGTCTGACATCCGCGAGTTTTCACCGGACGGGTTTATTCTTTCCGGTGGCCCCGAATCGGTCGTTTTCTCTGAACCGCCACGCGCGCCGGATCTGGTATTCGACATGGGCGTGCCGGTACTGGGCGTCTGTTACGGCATGCAGACGATGGCCGCGCAACTGGGCGGTCAAGTGGCGCCGTCCGCGGAACGGGAATTCGGTTACGCAATGGTCACAACCTCCACCGACAGCCGTTTACTGCAGGGCCTTGCCGACACTTCGCAGGAGCATGGCGATGCGCTGCATGTCTGGATGAGCCACGGCGATCGCGTGCAGAGTTTGCCCGACGGTTTCGAACCGATTGCCAGCAGCGTGAATGCACCGCTGGCAGGAATGGCGGATGAAAGCCGGGGCCTCTATGGTCTGCAGTTTCATCCAGAGGTGACCCACACCGAGCAGGGGCAACGGATCATTGAAAGATTTGTCCGGGATATCTGCGCTTGTCCCGATACCTGGCAACCGGGCAATATCGTCGCGCGCGACATTGAAAACATTCGTCAACAGGTCGGCGCCGAGCGCGTCCTGCTGGGACTATCGGGCGGCGTGGATTCGTCGGTCGTAGCTGCATTGCTGCACGAGGCGCTGGGCGATCAACTCGTTTGCGTATTCGTCGATCATGGCCTGTTGCGCCTGCACGAGGGCGATCAGGTTATGGCGGTTTTTGCCGAGCACCTGGGCGTTGAAGTCATCCGGGTAAATGCTGAGGACCGTTTCATGGCGGCGCTGGCGGGTGTCAGTGATCCGGAGGAAAAGCGCAGGCGCATCGGAAGAATGTTCATCGAAGTGTTCGAAGAACAGGCGGCTGCGCTGGATGACGTCCAATGGCTCGCCCAAGGGACGATTTACCCGGATGTTGTCGAATCGGCTGGTTCCAAGACCGGCAAGGCGCACGTCATCAAATCCCACCACAACGTTGGTGGTTTGCCCGAGCAGATGCAGCTGAAATTAATAGAGCCGCTGCGCGACTTGTTCAAAGACGAAGTTCGGAAAATTGGTGTTGCGCTAGGCTTGCCACGTGATCTCGTTTACCGGCATCCGTTTCCGGGACCTGGTCTGGCAGTACGTATTCTGGGCGAGGTAAAAAAGGAATACGCGGACCTGCTGAGAGCCGCCGACGCTATTTTTATCGGCGAATTGAAGCAAGAGGGGTTATACGATCAGGTCAGCCAGGCATTCGCCGTGTTCCTGCCGGTTAAATCAGTCGGTGTCATGGGCGATGGCCGCCGTTACGACTACGTGATTTCGCTGCGAGCTGTCGAGACGGTTGATTTTATGACGGCCCGCTGGGCCAGGCTACCGTATGAATTTCTCGACCACGTTTCCCGACGTATCATCAATGAAGTTCAGGGTGTATCGCGAGTCACCTACGATATCTCTGGCAAACCGCCGGCGACGATTGAATGGGAGTAGGTGAACGAGACTGTCGCCGAGGGGCCGCCTAGCTGACCGATATGTTTTCCCGCGACGAAGGCTATATGTCCGAGGCGCTGAATCTGGCACGCCAGGCAGGCGAGGCCGGTGAGGTGCCGGTCGGGGCGTTGCTGGTTCACAATGACACCGTGCTCGCGCGTGCATGGAACCAGCCAATTACCGTCAACGACCCCACCGCGCATGCCGAAATGCTGGTACTTCGAAAAGCCGCCAGTCAGCTGGAAAACTACCGCCTGCTTGGTACCACCTTGTACGTGACACTGGAGCCGTGCCCGATGTGCGCCGGAGCGATGGTGCATGCGCGGGTCTCAAGGCTGGTTTTTGGCGCGGTCGATACCCGTGGCGGGGCCGCCGGGAGCATGTGTGATATCGCTCGATCGGATGTTTTGAACCACCGCCTGGAAGTGACTGGCGGGGTTCAGGCGGCTGAATCCGCTGCGCTGCTGCAGGAGTTTTTCCAGGCCCGCCGATAAGCCCTGATCCAGTCCCGTTTTGCCGCAAAGGCGAGGTCGGCTCGGTCGTCGAGCGGGCCGTTAGCCGCTGGATGGAGATGCATGGCCTGCTTGAGTTGCAGGCTCATTCTCGCCCGGGTTTTCGTCGCTGCTGAGCCATTGCAAGATGTCATAGTAGGTACGGATATTCTCAACGTACTGCACCGGCTCCCAGCCGCGAGCATACCCCCCCGGCAGGTGGCGGTGCCATTTCTGTTCCGCCAGCAACGGCAGGGCCTGCTTCACGTCGATCCAGCGGTTAGGGTTGTCGCCCTGCAGTCGTGCAATTGCCCGTGCATCCTGCAAGTGCACGTAGCCAACGTTATAGGCAGCCAGCGCGAACCAGGTACGATCCGGTTCTTTGATCTCAGCCGGAATTCGTTCCCTTAAGCGTCCGAAATACATCGCGCCGCCTAGGATGCTCTGCTCCGGATCGATTCGGTCGGTAATGCCGAGCGCGTCTGCAGTCCGTTTAGTTAGCATCATCAGCCCGCGCACACCGGTTGGTGAAACGGCCTCCGGATCCCAATGCGATTCCTGGTAGCCGATGGCGGCCAGCAGGCGCCAGTCGATCCCGGTCAGATCAGCCGCCCGTTCAAAGCTGGGCTGGTACCCCGTTAGCCGATGCTCGTAGTGCCGAATAAAGGTCAGTGTTCCGACGTAGTCGAAACGGCTGTTCGGTCCGTAATACCGGTCGAGTATGCGCTTGAGGTCACCGTTGCCCCGGATGAATTCAAAGTAGTGCTCTGCCTGTTGGATCAGGCTGCGGTCATAGCGTTTCGGAAATGCCCAGGCAAGTTCATTGCTAGCGCCAATGTCGAAAGCTACCCGGATATTGGGAACCTGGTTTTGGTATACGGAGAAGACAGTAGAGTCGGCGACCGTGTAGTCGATGGCTCCGCCCGCAACCTGCTTTATCAATTCCGCCACCTCGACATGGGGATTTTCGATCCACACGAGATCCTGGTTTGTTTGTCGGATATCCGCCAGCGTTTCTACGTAGCTGGTTCCCGATGCCACTTCGAGGTGCTTCCCGGTCAGATCATCGATCGTTTTCGGCTTGGCTGTACCAAGTTTATAGATCAAATGCTCGGTGACATTCTGATAGCCCGGACCAAAATCAACACGCCGTTCACGGTCCGGCGTGATGCTGATACCGGCCGCCGCTAAATGCGCTTCGCCACGTGCGATTGCGGGCAGCAGTTCGGAAAAGCGGTTGGTTGTCTCCAAATGGAGTTCAACTCCCAGAAACCTTGCGAATCCGTCGATCAGTTCGTACTCCGGACCTTCCGGACCCTCGGCACCTCTGTAATAGGTCGTCGGGTGGTTGCGGGTCAACACGCGCAGCTCCCCCAGCGCCCGTACTTCTTCGAGTAACGAGTGAGGTTTCGAACACGTCCCGAGCAGGACGGCAAACAGAATCATCAGGGACTTTTTCATCGGTCGTGCCGGTGCAATGGTTGGGGCCAGCATCGCGGCCAATGTTGTATCGCACCAAAGTTACCACGTGAGGTGCCAAAGATACCATTGACCAGTGCCAACTTCAGCATAGCTATATCTTATGTTAATGCATTATATAACAATAAGTTACATAAATTTCGTAATGTAGTTCTTAGACAACCGTCCAGCTGGAAGGATGCACCGGCCTGGTTGCCGATGCACCACCAACGGCTGGGTTCCGCCGAGTGCGTTACCGCGGAATTGGCCCAGGATCAGCCCGAAAAAATCGAGATCTTCGTGATCATGACGAAGATGATGTAAATCGTGACAAAGGTCGTCGCGATGCCTCGGTACGCTGCCTGCCGGACGTCCCGCTTGGGGTCGGCTGCGTGCGTGTCCACGGCATATCGGATGATGTCCGGCACGAGCTGCAGCGCCGCCATCAACCAAAACGCGATGTAGGCGTCTCGGGCCCACGGCGCACCTTCAAAGCCGCCAAAATACCCGTTAACGAGCATTAGCCCGGCCAATGGCAGGATGATCGACGTCGGCATCGTGATGCCAAGCGCCATCTTGCGCAGCATCGCCCGGGCCATGACACCGGTTTGATGATCGGCATGCATCCGGATTCGCATGGCCCAGATGTTGCTGAATAACGTGTGCCCGACAAAAATAAAGCCGGCAAACTCGTGGATTACGAGCAGCGTGAGCTGCCCGGTGGCCGAGTTCGCCAGATACGACGGTGGGTTGACGACGACGCCAAGCAGCGGCAGCGTGTACAGACCCATGACGATGAAAAACAGCGCATAACGGATCAACTTGTCCCGGTTGATTCCGGCAACGGCGGCCGTGGCCGCCACGGTTTGCTCTGAAGACTGACCGGCGTCAGACATCGCTTCCTCCCCAATGACCCGTGGTCTCGTTCTGCTGGGCCGCAATAATGGCGGTTTTTTGAATGTCTGACCACCTCGGTTTGATCCTCAGCTGCGCGTTGACATCGGCCCGGCCACCAAGGCATTGAAAAGCAACCAAGACAAACGAGCCCCGCGGGATGCCAGGCCGGCTGTTACTGCCTATAATCCCGGCTGCGTCGGAGGGATGCCGGAGCTGGCCAAACGGCCCTGACTCGAAATCAGTGGGGGGCTTTTGCCCCACGGGGGTTCGAATCCCTCTCCCTCCGCCAGTTTTGAAAGTAACTTACTGAAATTAAACGCTTTAGTTGGTGCAACTAGGATCCGGTCTACAAATCAGTATACAAACGCAATCAAGATACAGCGATAGATTCGCCGCCAAGCAGGGCAATTACGATGGGCGAGTTTCCGCGACTAGTGAGAGCCCCAACTCCGGCGCTAGTGGCCCACCGCAATACGCCGGCATTTCCAAGATAACTACTTGATCATCGGGACACGGCCCGTGTCTTGGTAGAACAGTGCTCAGGTTGGCGTGATTCTGACGGATTCCAACGAGCGGTGGACCTACTGTGCGAAAAGCCC
>JAPUGB010000078.1 GCA_027293165.1 Gammaproteobacteria bacterium | reverse complement strand
GTCGCCCGCCACATTCAGCAGCTGGAATCGCAGCTGGAGCTTTCGCTGTTCGAACGCCGGCCGGGCGGTCTCGTCATCAACGATGCCGGAGAGCGGCTGTCACAGGTCGCGGCACGCATGCAGAAAGATGCCGTCGCCTTCGAGTCGGTTTCGGAATTCGTCAAAACAACCACCACGGGGAAAGTCAGGGTCACCGTCGCGGAACCGCTGGGCGAGATCATGCCCTAGGTGCTTGCGCCGCTGCGGGAGTTTTCCGGCAAAGTCCAGCGACAAATCGAGCTCGTCATTGCCCCGGAACAACTCAACCTGCGCGAGCGGGAAGCCGATATCGCGGTGCGCCATGTCCGGCCGGTACAGGCGGAACTCGTCTGCCGCAAGGTCGGCAAGTTACCCATGGCGGCCTGGGCGAGTGCAAGCTACCTCGAGGAGCATGGCGTGCCCAGCGAGGACACCCTGCACCGTCACTGGTTTATCGACGGTGTCACCCGGCAATTTTTCGCCATGGCGCTCGCGGAGCTCGGTCACCCCATTCCCGAACGACAGATCGCCTTCTGCAGCGACTCGATGCAGGCCCAGCGGCGGGCGGCGGAAATGGGTTGGGGGATCGTCGGCTTGCCTAACTACGTTGCCGAAGAGACGCCGGGACTCGTCCGGGTCATGGCGGATCAGGGCTCGCACCTCGATCTCTGGCTCGTCGCCCGCACCGACATGCGTCAGCAGATGTTGCTGCGGCTGGTCTATCAGCATCTGGCCACTGCACTGCAGGATTATTTCGCCGATCTACCGCCCCAGCGCACTTCACTGCTTTCCGCCCAGCCGTAGCGAACGGCTTTTGCGACGAGGCTGCGACCCGCCGCTAGCGCCACGGGTGCGCGGTAGAGCTGCCAGTCTTCGTCATCGAATCGATACCCGAGCGAGGCGCCGGGTGTACTCGATTGCAGTTGCAGCAAGCCGTTGTGGTCGACCTCGATGATCGGTGGCGCTGTCACCGGTTGCTGGCCATCCGGCCAGAAACGTTGCGCCAGATCGTCTTCAGAAATTTCGCCAAGATCCGCCACGCGCAGCCGCCAGGCACCCAGCTCGCTGCGCAAGCGGGTGAGGTCGGCAGCGTATGCAGGATTACCAGCAAGATTGTTGAGTTCATGCGGGTCGATGGTGATGTCGTAAAGGGCTTCTTCGGGCCGCGGGGCAAACCACGCAGCCTGTGCGGGGGTGATCTGGCCGGATGATTGTGCCTGCCACAGCGCCTGCATGGTTGCCTGTGCCTCGCGGTACGCGATCCGATAGGCGCCCGGCGTGCCCGGTCGATAATAGCGCAGGTACTTGAACTGCCGATCGCGCACAGCACGCACCCGGTCTTCCTGCTCATCGACCCGATCGCGTGAAGCGTGGATGTATTGCCTGGGGGTTTCGGCAAACGGCGTGCGGCCCTGGAGAAATTGCGGTCGTTGGATCGCCGCGAGCTCGAGTATAAACGGCGCGAGATCGATGAAGCTGATCAAACGGGTATCGAGCGTTCCGGCATCGAGGCTCGCCGGTCGCAGTCGCTCCGGCCAGCGAATGATCATTGGCACCCGGATGCCGGAATCAAAGAGCTCCCGTTTGGCCCGGGGCAGCGCGTCGCCGTGATCCGTCGTCCAGATGATTATCGTGTTGTCCAGGAGCCCGTCGGTAGTCAGCTCGGCGAGGATCGTGCCGACCTCCGCGTCCATGACCTGGACGTTGTTGTACAGCGTGGCGATCTCCTCCCGCACAGCGGGGCTGTCGGGATAGTAAGGTGGCACTGCGACGTCCTCGGCCGCTATCGGATCGGCCAGCCCGGTCCTTGCGGCGAGCGCGGAACTCGCCACCAGCATACCCAGCCAGTTGCCGGCTCTGACCTGGGACCAGACTTTGAAAGTCGCGGACTCATGCGTGCTGAGAAAATTGATGAGCCCGAAAAACGGCTGTTGCGCGCGACGATTTCGATAGTGGCTGTCACTGCCCTGGTCATCCCAGATGGTGAATGGACCGGAACCGGCCCGAATCCCGGAAAACTGGTAGTCGAGCTTGCGATCGGTGTAGGTGTAGTAACCCGCCTGGCGCAGCAGTTCCGGAAAAGCCTTGATCTCAGGTGCAGGCACTGCCAGATAGCCGCCGCGCGGCGCTGTGGACGTTCGCATGTGTTGGGCGCCCAGCGAGATCTGGTGGACGCCGGTTATGAAAGCCGCCCGGCTCGGCGCGCAGACGCCCGCGGTGGTGAATGTGTTGGGGAAACGCACGCCGTCTGCTGCGAGCCGATCGAGATTCGGCGTACGAGCAACCGGATCCGCGAAGACCGCCACATGGGCACTGAGATCCTCGGCCATGAGCACGAGGATGTTCGGTCGGGCCGGCAAGCCTGCGGCTTCGGCGGATGCGGTGACGGCTGCGGTCAACGACAGCGCGACCGGCAGGCTCGCAAGCCACCAGAAGATTGACGCGAGGCGCTGCTGCGGCAACCGGCTCATAGCGCGGACTCAACGTGTGCCGAAGTCGAAACCCTCGCCGTTGCTGTAGTGGCGCAGAATTCGGCGCCCCACGGTTTGCACGTGCACCTCGTCAGCACCATCGTAGATCCGCGCGTAGCGGGCATGCCGGTACATGCGTTCCAGTGGTGTGTCTTCCGTGACACCGAGCGCACCGTGCACCTGAATCGCCCGGTCAATGACGTTGTGCAGCATTTTCGCGCCGAACACCTTGACCAGGCCAATCTCGATGCGGGCTTCGCCGCCCTGGTCGATTTTCTGTGCCGCATGCAGGGTCAACAGTCGGCTTGCCTGAATCTCGGCTGCGCTGTCGAACACGAACTTCTGAATCTGCTGGTGCTCGCCGAGCGTTTTGCCGAAAGCGACGCGGTTGTTG
>JAPUGB010000077.1 GCA_027293165.1 Gammaproteobacteria bacterium | reverse complement strand
GCCGGGGTTTTAGCTTGTGAGCCGGTCGCGAACGTACTGTTCGCACACACACCGTTTTTGATCTGCACGTTGACTTATTTCACCATTTACGGAAATGCCGGTATATTCGTATTGTTTTCCGGTTTCGCGATGGCTGCTTCGCTATTGCCATGCGGTTCCCACCATTCTGGGGAGCCGATGGTGGACCGGTTTTCCGAGAGACAGCACGCGGCATTTGATACCACAGCGTACTGAATCTAATTGAGCAGTGACGGATCGTATACTTCGTTAGTCAGAAATCGGATCTAAGCTCCCACGTCTATGACTTTGCCCTGCTATGGGATCAACTTCATCAACACCGATGACCGGTCTCGAGGCACAAATACTCGAGTGGATTGCCGAAAGAACATCGAGCCCGGCACTGAGCCAGCAGCTTCGCAGCGCTGAAATTGCCCGGCGAGACTACGTTCGAACGGGTTATTTTGTCTATTTGCGACCGTCTGAGGGGTCGAGTGCCGTCGAGGGCCGGCCGCAAATTCAGCATCCGTTCATCGAAAGCCCTGTGTTGCCGGACGGGGCTGGATGTTCGCTAATACTCAAAGACGGCCAGCTGCACTACCTGGAAATCTATGCCAGAGGCGGATTTTTTCCGGAAGACCTGGCCGATTACGAGCTGCGGCCCGCGCCGTGACGAGGCGTCCCCAGTGTCCCGGCGGCGACTATTCAGCAGCCGGTTCCGCAGACAATTCCATAAGCTCTGCGGTGCTGATCAGACATAAGGGGCGATTCGGCCGGTTGGTTGGCAGCTTGCGGGCCGCTATGACCGCGAATGTGCGAGGCGGCGCCAATTCGGGCGACAAAAAAGCCGATCCCGATAACCCGGGCCGCTTAAAAGGCATTATAATAACCGACGCAAAAACATCGCCTTAGCCAACAAAGCGTCCGCATGGACGTAACTATAAAGAGGAAGACGTTGAGCGACACCAACATTCTCGGCATATCGGCCTACTACCATGACAGCGCCGCCGCTTTGTTGCGTGACGGGGAGATCGTCGCAGCGGCGCAGCAGGAGCGATTCACCCGAAAAAAGCACGACGCCGGATTTCCAGCTGACGCGATCGAATATTGTCTGCGAGAAGGCAATGTGGATTTGACTGGCCTAAAGCATATTGTCTTCTATGACAAACCGCTGGTGAAATTCGAGCGCTTACTCGAAACGTATTTGAGTTACGCCCCGAAAGGCTTGCAGTCTTTCCTGGCAGCGATGCCAATCTGGCTGAAGGAAAAGCTTTATCTGAAAACCACACTGAAGCGTGAGTTGGCGAAGCTCGGAAATTGCAAAGTATCTGAACTCCCGCAGCTGATGTTCGCCGAACACCACCACTCACATGCCGCATCAGCTTTTTATTTCAGCCCATTCCGAAAAGCAGCAATATTGTGCTTGGATGGTGTTGGCGAATGGGCAACGACGTCGGCGTGGCTTGGTGAGGACAATCAGCTGACGCCGCTATGGGAAATTGATTTTCCGCATTCGCTCGGACTGCTGTATTCGGCATTTACTTACTTTGCCGGATTTAAGGTCAACTCCGGTGAATACAAATTGATGGGTCTGGCCCCGTACGGTGAACCGAAGTACACGGAACTTATCCTCGATCGATTGCTTGACCTCAAAGAAGACGGCACGTTCAAACTGGACATGCAGTACTTTAACTACTGCACTGGCCTGACGATGACCAACACTAAGTTTGACAAACTTTTCGGCGGGCCGCCACGAGAATCCGAGAGCGATGTGAGCCAGCGTGAAATGGATATCGCCGCTTCGATCCAGCAAGTCACGGAAAAAGTCGTGCTCAGGCTGTCCAATACCCTACACGAGGAAACCGGCGCTGAGTACTTGTGCTTGGCGGGTGGAGTCGCCCTAAATTGCGTGGCCAACGGCAGAATCCTTCGCGAAGGCCCATTCAAGGAAATCTGGATCCAGCCCGCAGCGGGTGACGCCGGCGGTGCATTGGGGGCCGCTGCGATTGCCTGGCACGAATACATCGGTTCAGCGCGTACAGTAAATGGTACGGACGCGATGCGCGGTGCTTATCTGGGTCCCGGCTTTACGCACCAACAGATCCGTGAGCAGCTTGATGCCGACGCGGCAAAATACAGCGAACTCCCGGACGAGGAACTGTTTCCACGGGTGGCGGAGTTGCTCGAGCAGGAAAACGTGATCGGGTGGGCGCAAGGGCGCATGGAGTTTGGACCAAGGGCCCTCGGCGCGCGGTCGATTCTGGGTGATCCGCGCAGCGCCAAGATGCAATCGGTAATGAATCTCAAGATCAAGTATCGCGAGTCGTTTCGTCCGTTTGCGCCGTCGGTACTGGACAGCCAAGTAGGCAAGTATTTCGAACAGGAATCGCCAAGCCCATACATGCTAATTGTGGCACCGGTCCGCGAGGAACATCGCATCCCACTGACTGACGAGCAGCAAAAACTGTTCGGAATCGAAAGGTTAAACCTTAAGCGTTCCGAGCTTCCTGCTATTACGCACGTAGACTATTCTGCACGGGTGCAAACGGTGCATGAGGAAACCAATCCAAGATACCACCGGCTGTTGCGGGAATTCGATGCCCGGACCGGTTGCGGCGTGCTGGTCAACACATCATTTAATGTTCGCGGCGAACCGATCGTTTGCACACCGGCGGATGCGTATCGGTGTTTCATGCGGACAGAGATGGATTACCTGGTGATTGAGAATTTTTTGCTCGACAAACGTGACCAGCCCGCATGGAATGAGGCCGAAACCTGGCAGGAAGAATTTGAGTTGGATTGATGGCTGCTCTACCACACGCTATTCCTGAACTCGATCGCAGGGGGCTGCGCGAGTTTGCGCTAACCACGGGTACCGTGGTCGCGGTCCTGTTTGGGCTCATAATTCCGTGGCTGCTGGGCCGGCAGATTGCCTTGCTGAACTGGCCTGGCAACTGGCCGTGGGTTCTGTTTACGGTACTCGCAGCATGGGGGTTAATTGCACCGTCGACCCTGCGTCCCATATACCGGCTGTGGATGCGCTTCGGTCTGGTAATGAGCCGCATCACTTCACCGATAATGCTGGGATTGGTGTTTTATCTGGTGTTTGTGCCAGCCGGCTTGATCATGCGTGCATTTGGTAAAGATGCGATGAGCAGGAAGTTCGATAAAAACGCTGAAAGCTATCGCGTGCAAAGTAAAAAAGCGCCTCCTGAAAAATTGGAGAGACCTTTCTGATGATTGAATTTCTTAAGGATTTATGGGATTTCATGCGTGAACGGAAGAAATTCTGGCTGGCCCCGATAATCGTGGTCATGCTGTTGCTCGGCGCTCTGATCGTCGTTGCACAGGGTTCCGCAGTCGCCCCGTTCATCTATACGCTCTTTTGATTGCACCGCAGAGCAATGACTGTCTGCGATCGTCTCACAGAGACCCCGTGAAGGTCGGGCCGGTCCGTCTAAAACGTCCATGATTGGACGGTAAAGCCGGGCGCGATTCTGCGTGGGTTCATATCGCAGCCCGTATTCATTGGCTTTCAAATTTGCGGGACCGATCTATCCAACCGTTTGCGTTTTGCTGTACGCTCATTAACGCCATATTACATAGTGTAGGCGTGGGTTCGCGGAGCCCATTGGCCAAGTCGGTCAGTTATGTTCGGGAAACTCGTTAATCTCAAGCGGTCAAGGAAGCTCAGAAAGTTCGGAATTTTTCTGATCGTAGTGCTCGTGTTTCTGGCCGTGGTTCCATTTTTGGTGCCGATTTCCCAACTCGACGGCCTGGTTTCGCCGAAAGAGTTAGCCACTGTCGACAGCAGTTTTACCACCGTCAGCTTCGACGGCACAAATGGCATTGACTTCCACTATTTGCGCACGGGCGCCGGCCGGCCCCGTTTCGTGCTACTGCATGGGTTCACGTTCAATTCATTTACCTGGAATCAGGTGCTTTCAGTTTTCGCGGAAAATGGCGGCGCAGTAGCCTACGACAGGATCCCATTTGGTTTGAGTGAGCGACTGACGATTAATGACTGGCAGGGGATCAATCCGTACTCACCGGAGGCCACACTTGACCAGCTGTTTCTGTTCATGGATCGGCTCCGTATTCCCAGCGCGATACTGGTTGGTAATTCCGCGGGCGGTGCTCTCGCGGTAAGGGCTGCTCTAGCGAAACCTGAACGGGTAGACGGACTGATTTTGGTAGACGCAGCAATCTATGACCCGCCCCGCAGGTTCAGTTCGTTGCTGGCCAAGCTGCCGCAGGTGCGGCGACTTGGCCCGCTGATCGCCCGTCCGATCGGTGCCAACGAGGCTCTGTTGCGCAGCACCTTTGCCGACCCCGACCGCATCGGTTCATCGACGCGGATGCTACGGGCGATGAATACCCGGGTGTCCGACTGGGACGTCGCACTCTGGGAATTCCTTGCTGCGGCGACGCGGCAGCCCGACATCGCGACTCAACTCGGTAATATCCAGCAACCGGTGCTGGTTGTCAGCGGCGACGATGACAGTTTGGTCCCGGTCACTGATAGCGCCCGCCTGGATAGTGAATTGCCGAATTCACGGCTCGCAGTGTTGCCGAATTGCGGGCACGTGCCTCAGGAAGAATGCCCCGAGGAGTTCATCGAGGCCGTCGCTGCGTGGTTGGCAGGGCGACTGGAGTAGCCAGGGTAGATGGCCGGTCGGCGCAAGCTGCAGGGAACGATCAGGAAAGCCGATGGGTGCGTGGAGTGTCAAAGCGACGAACGGTGCTATGTCAGGGAGCTTTCGAATGTTCCGGAGGAAGCTGAGCTATCAATTGGCGAGGCGCGTGTTGCGCCGGGTATTGTGACAGCGTGGCATCATCTCAACATCATCACCGAGCGCTATGTGATTACTAGCGGGACTGCGCAGGTGGAGGTTGGCGATGAACCGCCAGCGGGTGTCAGTGCCGGTGATGTCATAACCATACCTCCGGGGGTTCGGCAGAGGATTACAAACTCGGGCGACCAAGACCTTACCTTTCTTTGCATTTGCACACCGCGATTTGAATGGAGGTACTACCAGCGGCTCGAGTCATAAGCTTTTGTCGCGCGGCCGAAATGGTATGATTACCCAATCGCTTGGCGCACAAATCCAACAAATAATAAGGCACTAACGATGACCCGGCATGGAAAACTCAATTTGATCGGAATGTTGGCTTTACCAGTGGTGACCATGGTGGCCGTCAGGGTGGCCACCCAGAATGGGGTTTTTGATGCTTATGCAGCGACCTACGGCTACCTGTTTGTCATCAACGCGATTCCGATGCTGCTCGGTGGATTGGCCAGCTGGTTGTTGCTAAGGAAAGCTACGGGCGATACCGCCAGGATGATCGCCATTACGCCAACTATTATTCCCGCTGCAATTGGCATCGTCTGGTATCTGTGGAGAGCGACTTTCCCTGCTGAAGTCGCCCCTGGCGCAGAATATATTGCGGCGCCGCAGTACCTTTTGATCTGGGTTGTAGGGATCTCGGTGCTGGCCTGGCTGGTCGGACGATTCGTCAACAAAACGTAAAGCAGCCGATTGCGAACGCATCGATTCATGGTCAGGATCTTCGCGCCGGCGACAGCATATAGATCACAATAGCTGATCACTGCACTGCACGCCGATCAAATCGCGATTTCTTAACCGATACTCAAACGCACATCGCGACGTTTTCTATTCAAGCTATCTGGTTGACTACGTAAACCCGATCACCGTATGTGCACGGCACTCCCGAATCCAGCACGTTATGTTCCGTTTGGGGAACTTGGTGACCAGCCCAATATCATTGTCGATGGAAGAGCACAGTCGGCTACCGTACTTACGCTGTCGCACTGGCCGTGGAACGCGACGCCAGCCGATTTGCGGCGGGATACTTCGACCGAGATCGCGTTTGCCTACCTTGATCGGCCTGACCTGCACCAGCAGGTGGAGATCATATCCAACGGCCATTTTGATGAAGACGGGCTGTTGAGCATGTTCGCGCTGGTTGCTCCAGACCTGGCGATGAATCACCGTCAACTGCTGATTGACACGGCAAGGGCGGGAGACTTCGGGGTATGCACTTCGGCCGATGCAGCGCGGCTGTCGTTCGTACTCGCGGCGTATGCCGATGCCGGCTTGTCCCCTCTGCCCGCCGACGTATTTGCGGCCACAGCCTGCGAAAAAGTGTCCGGGCTGTATCGAAGTATGCTCAGTCTCCTGCCGCGCCTGCTGGATGATCTGCCAGGGCAACGCCGCTACTGGACGGACGAGTTTCGTCATTTTGAGCAGAGTCAGGATCTCCTGCAGAGCGGACAGGTGAGCATTGACGAGATCAACGCGCACGATATTGCAATCATTCACATACCTGCCGACCTCCCGGGCAGAACCGTGCGGCGCTACCTCCAGTGCTGGAACAGGCCGGTCCATCCGTTTGCAGTTCACAACCAGACTGACTGCAATAGACTTGTCTGGCTCCAGGGCCGCTCGATCGAGGCCCAATACCGTTATGAAAGCTGGGTAGAACTTGCCACCAAGCGTACCTCGTTGAGAGTTGACCTCACGGGCCTGGCGACGCGATTGAATGCAACGGAGTCATCCGGTGGTAAATGGGAGTTCGAAGGGGTGAATGATGTGGCGCCGCGCTTGCACCTGCGTGGGGTGAGGGAAACCACCATCGATGCCGAAACATTTATCGCGGAGTTAGTCCAATTCCTGGACGCTGAGCCTGCTGCCTGGGATCCGTACCGGAAGCCGGAGGATCGTTAGATGGAATTACCACCGTTTCACGCTGCCATAGTCGTGCACGACCTCGACGCGTCACGATCATTCTATGGTGGGTTGCTCGGTTGCCAGGAGGGTCGGTGTTCCGACGGCTGGGTGGATTTTAATCTGTATGGGCATCAGCTCGTATGCCATCTGGACTCTTCAACCGAGGCCGGCCGGCACCAGACCAGCCCGGTAGACGGCGAGGATGTTCCCGTGCCCCATTTCGGAGTTGTGCTGTCGATGCACGAGTGGCAGCAACTAGCGAAACGGCTGCGACGGAGGCAGACGCAATTTGTCATTGACCCGGGGATCAGGTTTGTCGGGGAGGCAGGCGAACAGGCGACGCTTTTTATCGCGGACCCAAGCGGCAATGTCCTTGAGTTCAAGGCGTTCAGCGACCCGGAAAATCTGTTTGCCAGCTAACCCGGGCTGTCGAGTTCAGCGCAGTCGACGCATTCGGTCGATGCAGGCCGCGCCAGTAATCGTCCGATGCTGATTCGCTCCCCGCAGCTGACACATGTTCCGTAATTACCCGATTCGAGCCGTTGAAGCGCCGCATCGATATGCGCAAGTTCTGTGACCGCTTCAGACTCCAATGCAGATACCACGGCGACGTTACCGATCTGTGCGGCTTGTTCAGCAGAATCTGCATCCAGCGGGTTCTTAGCATTTTGGTGAATGGTGGTGACCCGCTTGTTGAATTCAGTTTTTTCAGCAAGCAGCTTGTCGCGAATATCGGCCTGCTCTTTTTTCGATATTTGCATTTGCAGCCTCTTCGGCAACTTGCGTCGGCAAATCCCGTCTGCCGGGGTGACCGGCGAACTCCCACGCATCCCTAGCTTAGACGCCTGACTGTACCATGACTGCGATCCGGGTAAAGCGTGAACAGCGGGACCATCCGCGGTGATACCGGGGTAGACTGCTCACTGCAGACCCGGACTAAACTTCTGGCCGGGCCATTGGTCTGGGCAAGTCCGAGGGGCATGCTGCATTGGACAAACAACCGTCGTCAGCGACCGGTGTCGGGTGCAACGAGTTGGCTGCAGTGGTGCTGGCGGCAGGCGCATCGAAACGCCTTGGGCGGCCCAAGCAGCTCGTGACATTCGACGGGCGCTCGCTACTGCAGCATGCAGTAGATAAATGCTTGCCAGTTTGTCGGCTGGGTGTGGTTGTGGTTACCGGTGCTGAACGGGAGGCGGTTGGCGAGACGCTCCGGGGCGAACCGGCGCTGGTTGTGCACAACAGCGCCTGGCGCGACGGCTTAGCCTCGTCGATTACGACTGGAATAGCCGCCGTTCCCGCTGATTCGAAAGCAGTGCTGCTGATGCTGTGTGATCAACCCAAATTATCTAGCGCCGAACTTGCCCAGCTGGTTTCGGTCTGGTCCAGGCATCCCGACCGGGTCGTCGCGAGTCGCTACGGAGCCACATTCGGGGCACCGGCAATTTTTCCGCGGGCAGTTTTCCCGATGCTGGAGGCGCTGCGCGGTGACCGCGGAGCAAAATCGCTTATCGAGCAGCTTGCAGACACGATCCTGGTCGATCTGCCCGGGGCGGAATTGGACATCGATCGCCCGGAGGACCTCGATCGACTGCGAGATAGCCAGCGGTGAAATTGCTCCTTTCAGCAAAGCTTATGGATTAGACTGATCCGGCCGATACTGGAGATTTGAACAGGATGGCCAGGAGAAAACTGAGAATAGAGTACTTTGCAATTTTGCGTGACCGCGCAGGAGTTGACGCAGAGGAACTCGATACTGAGGCCGGGACACCGGCCGAGCTTTTTGCCGAGTTGTCGGAACGCTACCCCTTTCCCGAGCCGGGCCAACTCAAGGTCGCAGTCAACGACGAATTCAGCGACTGGCAGGTCTCACTTGCCGACGGAGACTCTGTTGTGTTTATTCCGCCGGTCGCGGGCGGATGAATCTGTTCCATTTGAGCGCTGAATCGCTGCGGCCTGAGAAATACCGGGAGCAGCTCCGTGACCCGGCTTGCGGCGGATTCAGCACCTTCGAAGGCTGGGTACGAAACCAGAATGAAGGCCGCGAAGTGCTGGAACTGGAATATCAGGCTTACGAGCCACTTGCCCTCAAGGAAGGGTGTCGAATCGTTACGGAAGCTTCGCAGCGATACGGCGCGAGCAAGGCATTTTGCATACACCGGGTTGGCGATCTGGCTATTGGAGATCTTGCCGTCTGGGTCGGTGTTAGCGCGCCACATCGTGACGCAGCCTTCGCCGCTTGCCGGTTCATAATCGACGAGGTCAAGCATCGTGTTCCAATCTGGAAGAAGGAACACTACTCGGATGGCAATTCAGGCTGGGTCAATTGTGAAGCCTGCGCCGAGCAGGCTACTAACCACCGGGCGCCATCATCGCGCCGCGCCTAATCCCTGGAAGGGTTTGCGTCGTCCCTACAGGCGTTGCCTCTCCCGTTCCACCAGTTCATCGGCGACCTCCAGCTTCTGTTGGAGAGTGCCGACTTCCGGCGCATCGGTCGAGTATTTGCCGTTGACGACCAGTATAGGCACCGAACGCACCTGATAGCGTTGGGTGAAATTCGTCGCTCGCTTGAGTTTGCCATTTACCCCGAATGACCTGAAAGCCTTGGTAAATTCTTCGGGAGAAACGCCGAATTCTTCAAAAAAACTCTGCAGCGCTGCCTCTGTGGTCAGCGGATTATTATTAATGTGAATCTCGCGGAACATCGCGGGGTGAATTTCGTCGAGCTTTCCGAGAGCTTGCGCCGTGTAAAACGCTCGCGCATGAATCTGGTTGGTTGGATTCCACATCACAGGAATCTGAACGAATTTGACATCCGCGGGCAATGTTTTCCTCCAATTACTCACATAGGGTTCAAAATTGTAGCAATGGGCACAACCGTACCAGAACATTTCGGCTACCTCGATTTTGTCCGGCGCCGAGCTCGTTCCCTGCGAGGCCGTAAAGCTACGGAAGTGGCGCCCTTCCGTATACTGCCATTGGCTGGCCTGTTCCGCCGGAGCCGTTTCTTCCTCAACTGCGGCGATCAGGATTTCCTCCTCTTCGACGGAGTCTTCCAGCGCCGCTGATTCCTCAACCGTTTCGATTGCTTCCTGCTCGGCGGCGGCAATGTCGGCAGCCTGTTCGACGGCCTCTGGCTCCGGGCTCGCCACAACGGGCAGCGACACATCCTGGGTGGCCGTTGTATCGGTATCGCACCCGGCCAGACCAACCAGGAGAATGGCAAACAAAAGATGCCGAAGCCTCATATGTATTTCCTCGATTTGCGCCGGCCCAGCCTATCCGGCGTTCAACGCAGCCCCTGAATATAAGAAGACACCGCGATTATTTGATCTTCGCTGAGTAACGCCGCGATGTTGCGCATAACCTGATTTGAGTCTGATTTCCGGGTACCGTTCGCATAGCTGCGCAATTGTTTGGCTGTATAGCTTGCATGCTGCCCGGCCACGGACGGGTAGGCAGCGGGCCAATTCCCGCGACCGGCTGGGCCATGGCAGGCAATGCATGCGCTGATGTTTTTGTCCCTGTCGCCGCCCCGGTAGAGTCGCTCGCCGGCGGCTATCAGTGCCGGGTCAGCGGTATCCTGCGCCCTTTGCTCGCCGGCGAAGTATGCTGCCAGATCCGCGATGTCCTGGCCGCTCAGGGACATGGCCTGGCCAGTCATCAACACGTCCTGCCGGTCCCCCGCCTGATACGCTTCCAAAGTCCGGGCAGTATAGTTCTCGTGTTGGCCTGCCAGGTTTGGCCACTCCGGATTGGCGCTGATGCCGGTCGCGCCATGGCAGGCGGCACAGGTGAGGGAAATGCTTGCGCCTCGTTCAGCGGAACCAGCAGCCATCAGGCCCGGCCCGGTCAAGACCAGAAACCCGATTAACCCCAACAGCAGGGAACGGACAGCGTGGCAAACTTTGTATCTGACTGGGTTCATCCTCAGCTGTTTTCTTTTCCGGTGGATGTCTTCGAATTTTCGCGTGTTAAACTCGCGGCAGCGGCGGATTTTACACTAAATCCGCCGGATCTGGCCGTCTGGCGCAGCGCGTATGTCGGAATATCCACAAGCCAACTTCCTTAGCAGCGCTCATCGTGTCGATCAGTTTGTCGAGGACGCTGGAACGGAGGTCGCTTTCGCGGGCCGGTCTAACTCGGGCAAGTCCAGTGCCATCAATGCGATTCTGAACCGACGCAATCTTGCCAGAACTGCCAAGAACCCCGGCCGGACACAGCTGATCAATTTCTTCAGTGTCAGGCAAGGTCAGCGCCTCGTGGATCTGCCCGGATACGGTTACGCGCGTGTCTCCAAGGAATTGCAGCGCCACTGGCGGCAATTGCTCGACGGGTATTTCGACCGCCGTCAATCGCTTGCCGGTTTGTTCATTGTGGTTGATAGTCGTCGATCGCTAGGCGATTTTGATTGGCAGATGCTCGACTGGGCGGGTCGAATTGGGTTCCCGGCGCACGTGCTGCTGACCAAAGCCGACAAATTGAACCGCAAGGATGGCGCCGCAGCGCTCACGAAAGCGCGCCGCGAACTTCGGGATGAAGCCAGCGCCCAATTGTTCTCAGCCACAAAAAATCTGGAGGTGGACAAAGCCCGGCGGCGCCTGGAGGAGTTTCTGCACAGCCAGCGGCGACGGGCGTCTTAGGCGTTTTGGACTCCGTGCAGCGGTACAAAAAAACGCCCCGGGTGCAGAGTACAGGGGAGCACCCGGGGCTGCAGCAACCGGTTTGGGGTCACCGGTATGCCACCCGCTTAGGGAGGCAAGCGGGGGATGGTAATCATCCGTTTTTATTAGAGGAGAAGCGGTGCCGAAAGTTCCCGGCGCTAGTGGGCTTCATCCCAGTTAGAGCCTATCCCGGTGTCGACTTTGAGCGGCACCTGAAGCGTTGCAGCACCGCCCATCAGCTCAGCGACGCGAGCTGCGGCTTCGTCTGCCATGTCGCTATGAACCTCTAACACGAGTTCATCGTGAACCTGCATGATCATCCGTGCGTCGACTCCATCATTCTGTAGCCAGTCATCCACAGCAAGCATAGCCTTCTTGATAATGTCAGCAGCGGTGCCTTGCATTGGGGCATTGATGGCGCTGCGTTCGGCGTATTGGCGCCGCTGAGCCTGACGTGCCTGGATATCAGGAAGATAGAGCCGCCTGCCAAAAACCGTTTCCACGAAACCCTGTTCTTTGGCCTGTTGCCGGGTCCGTTTCATGTAATCCTGGACGCCTGGATAACGGTCGAAATAGAGCTCCGTATAATCGCGTGCCTCGTCCAGGCTGATACCAAGTTGACGTGACAGTCCAAATGGTGACATTCCATAAATGAGTCCAAAATTGATTGCCTTCGCTGATCGTCGCTGATCGTCGCTGACTTCGTCCGGTGGGACCCCAAACACCTCGGCCGCCGTCGCCCGGTGGATGTCAAGATCATCCGCAAAAGCCTGTAGTAAACCTTGATCCCCGGAGATGTGCGCCATTATCCGGAGTTCAATCTGGGAATAATCAGCAGCCAGCAGTGAATAACCTGGGGGCGCAATGAACGCTTGTCGAATGCGGCGACCCTCCTCGGTCCGTATCGGAATGTTCTGCAGATTTGGGTCGGACGACGAGAGGCGTCCGGTTGCAGCCACAGCCTGATGGTAGGAGGTGTGAATTCGACCTGTCCGCGCACAAATCTGTTGTGGAAGTTTGTCGGTATAGGTCGACTTCAACTTACTCAGCGCACGGTAATCAAGGATCAGTTCCGGCAAAATAAATTCTTCCGCGAGTTCCTGTAGCACGTCTTCGGCAGTGGATGGTTGTCCTTTTGGGGTTTTCCGGATAACGGGCAATCCGAGTTCGTCAAACAGGAGTTCCTGCAACTGTTTCGGGGAACCAAGATTGAATTTGCGGCCCGCCTCCTTGTGGACTTGTTTCTCCAGCGCGGCGATCTTTTTTGTCAGTTCGGTGCTCTGCTTGGCAAGGCGCTTCTCGTCGACCAGAACGCCACGGTGCTCGATCCGTTGCAATACCGGCACCAGAGGCTGTTCGATACTTGTATAGAGTTTTGCCAGGGAACCGGTTGCTTCGAGCATTGGCCACAACTTGCGATGCAGCCGCAAACTGATATCTGCGTCTTCGGCTGCGTACGGTGCAGCCCGGTCCAGATCGACTTGGTCGAAGCGCAACTGGCCGGCACCCTTACCGGCGACATCCTCGAAACGGATGGTTTCGAGGTTGAGGTATTTGTGCGCCGTTGAATTCATATCGTGTCTTGTCGCCGTGCTGTTCAAAACATAAGACTCCAGCATCGAGTCGAATCGCATGCCACGCAGGGTGACGCCATGATTTTCCAGAATGTGGGCATCGTACTTCAGGTGGTGGCCTACCTTGCTACGGGACGCGTCCTCGAGCCAGGGCTTAAGCTGTTCGAGAACATATTCACGATCCAGCTGTTTGGGCGCGCCTTCGTAGCAATGGGCAACGGGCAGGTAAGCAGCCTGACCTTGCTCAACGGCAAAAGACAGGCCCACCAGTTCGGCTTCCATGTAATCGATACTCGTCGTTTCTGTGTCAAACGCGACCAGTTCGGCAGCCTCGATTTTGACCAGCCATTCGTCCAGTTGCGTATCGGACAGGATAGTCTCGAAAATCGTGTTTTCAGGCGCGGTGGTGGTGGCTTGCTCCTCCGGTAGCGTTTTCAGCAATCGATTTAGTTCCAGCCGGCGATATAGTTCCCGCAATTTGTTCAGGTCCGGTGCAACCGGCACCAGTTCATCGGGTGTACGGTCAAGCACCACGTCGCACTTGATCGTTGCCAGCCTGCGCGACAGCTGCAGCACGTCGCTGTTGGCTGCAATTCTTTCGGCCAGGCCTTTGGCGCCACGAATGGGTAGTTCCGCTACAGCATCCAGATTAGTCAGAATATCGTCGACGCTGTCGAATTCAGCGAGCAACGCTACGGCGGTTTTGGCGCCGACTTTCGGTACACCGGGGATATTGTCGGAGCTGTCCCCGACAAGAGCGAGGTAATCAACAATCTGATCCGCTCGCACCTGGAACTTTTCAAGCACGCCAGCGGCGTCCATGGCCCGCGGCTCGCGGCTGGTGCCACGCGGCATCGTGTCCAGGAGTGTGATCCGCTCCGATACCAGTTGCGCCATGTCTTTGTCGCCGGTTGAAATAACGGTAGTCAACTTGCCTTGGGCAGCCTGGGTTGCCAGCGTGCCGATGACGTCGTCGGCTTCGACGCCCGCGATTCGTATCAATGGCAGCCCTAAAGCCTCGATGGCTTCGGTCAATGGCTCAACCTGCTGGCGCAGATCATCCGGCATAGGCGGACGATTGGCTTTGTATTCCGCATACAGTTCGTCGCGAAATGTTTTGCCCGGCGCGTCCATCACCACTGCGAGTAACTCGGGCTGCACGTCCCGGATCAACTTGTGCAGCATGTTGAGGACGCCATAGACAGCGCCGGTTGGCTCTCCCTGGCTCCTGGTTAGCGGCGGGAGCGCATGATAAGCACGATATAGATAGGATGATCCATCTACCAGTAGCAATGATCTCGGTTTGCTCATCGCCTTCTATTCCGGTGCCGCTGCTGTTGCCTCGTCACTTCCCGCCGTTTCCGGTATGCCGTTTTCCTCCTCGGCCGGCAGTTCTTGTTGTTCAGGAAACGACAGAGGCTGGGCCGAACGGGATTCGGGCAGCGTCTGGGGGCTTACGGTCGGCTGCTGATCCGGTTCTGGAATGTAAAGCGCAGCTTTCTGGCCACACGCAACGAGCAGCAGGCATACGAGCGAACTGATGAACACTTTCAACTGGAGCGAATTTTGCGCTTGCAAATACATACGCCCGGTTTTTCCGCGGCCCTAGTCTTCACCGGTGAGCTCCTGGGCAATGCGTCGGTACGCTTCTCGAAAGCTGATTCCCTCCTCGAGAACCAGACGATTTGCGTGACCCGCCGCATACACCGACTGATCGATGGCAATGTTTTCGGGTATAAACCGAACGTTATCGATCAGATAGCTCATGATTTCACCCGACTCGGCCGATAGATCAATAGCGCGGAACAACGGCGCTTTTATTCGCTGCAAGTCACGCTGGTAGCCGGAGCCGAGTTTAGCTGTAAGGCTGAGAATTTCAGTCAAACTCGCCAGTAGCGTTGCTGTGGCGCCCCGGACCAGTTCGAGCACGTCGGGATTGCGCTTTTGCGGCATGATGGACGACCCGGTCGTCAACTTGTCGGGTAATTCAATGAACCCAAATTCCTGCGTATAGAACAGCAACAAATCGGCAGCGAGCCTGCCAAGATCCTGCACGAACAGGGTCAGTTCAAAAACCAGGCCAGCCTCGGCTTTTCCGCGGGATAGTTGCACGGCGGTGACCGGTTCCTGATTGGAGTCGAAGCCCAGACTCTTTCTTGTGGACTCCCGGTCTATCGGCAACCCCGGCGCACCATAGCCGGCTGCACTTCCAAGCGGGTTTTTGCTGATTCGCCGGCGTGCTGCGGCGATGCCGTCGGCGTCGTCGGCAAGTTCGGCTGCGAACCCTTCCGCCCACAATGACACCGAACTGGGCATCGCCTGCTGCATATGCGTGTAGCCCGGCAGTGGTGTTTCGGCTTCGCGCCCTGCCAGCTCGAGCAACGCGTCGGCCGCGCTCGCCGCTATCTGCTCCAGAGAATCAGCGGCATCCAACAGGTAGAGTCGCAGTGCCGCCAATAGCTGGTCATTACGCGAGCGGCCAAGGTGAATGCGCTCGCCAGCCTCTCCGATGGCGTCGGTTAGTCGCCGTTCAAGCGCGGTATGAGCATCCTCGTCTTCCAGTGTCACCTGCCATTCGCCAGCCGCGTGACTACGCTCCAGGTCTTTCAAACCCTGCTCTATCGCTGCCAGGTCTTCGGACGTCAGTAACTGCTGCTCACAAAGCATCGCTGCGTGAGCAATCGACGCCCGGATGTCGTAACTCACGAGACGTTCGTCGAGTTGATAGTCCTCGCCGGCGGTATAGCGCAGAACGCGTGCGTCCAATGGCTCACCTTTGTCCCAGAGACGTTTCACCCTATACCTCCCGCTGCCGGCGATCCTTCATCGCGTTATCGGCCTAATGTGCCTGCTCTGCTGCAGTCAGTTCACCGATCGTTTCAACGATTAGGGTACCGGTGCCTTCGTTTGTGAAAATTTCCAGCAGCAGACTGTCGGGTACACGGTAAGAAATCACGTGAACGCGTGGCACGCCGCCTTCGATTGCAGCTTCAATGGCGGTAGCTTTCGGTAACATGCCGGATTCGAGTGCGTTGGCATCACGCAAACGCTGCAAGCCGCTAAGGTCAAGATAGGACACCAGCGAACCGGGATCCGAAGGATTCTCGAGAATTCCCGGCGCGCTGGTCACGAGAATCAGTTTCTCGGCATTTAGCGCAGCGGCCAGAGCTGCCGCTACCGTGTCCGCGTTGATGTTCAGCAATGTACCGTTGGAGTCCGCGGACAATGGGCTAATAATCGGCACGAGACCATTGTCTAGCTGAGTCCGCAATACATCGACATCGACCGACTCGATATCGCCAACGAAACCAAAATCTACGGGGTCGGATTCGCCACCATCGATTTGAACCGGCGGACGTCTGCTCGCACAGATCAAGCCTCCATCCACGCCGCTGATGCCAATGGCCGGCACGTCGAGTTCTCGGCATGCTGCGAGAATGCGTGTGTTTATCTGCCCGTTCAGGACCATTGCGGCGACGTCGAGGGCACTCTCGTCGGTTACCCGCCGCCCTTGGATAATCTCGGTGCTTAGTCCCAATGCCTCGGCCATTTCTGTTGACTGCGGACCACCACCATGAACCAGCACGACCCGC
>JAPUGB010000076.1 GCA_027293165.1 Gammaproteobacteria bacterium | reverse complement strand
CAGCTCACGGTTCCGCTGGCCTATACGGACGAACTGTACAATCTCAGGCGCGACATCGACCTGGTCAGGCGCAAGCTCAATGAGGACAGCGCAGCCAACTCGTGATGGACAGGGGAGCTATCAAGTAAAAAAAGCGCGTGGGCCAGCTGCACAGCTGTGGAGCATTCATGGCCGATCAGTGTATTTAACCGTTCACTTTACATCAATCGCCCGTTGACCAGACGATACTTGAAAACAAACGCACACAGAACAATAAAACAAAGGAGCGCTTCGGCATGGAAAACTTCGAAATTCCCAGTGACACCGTCGACCTTGTGACTCAATTTGGCTACCAGATTATTGCCGCCGTCCTGATCTTTTTTATTGGCCGATGGATTGCCAAACTGCTGGTCAACTTCGCCAAAAAGTTGATGGCCAAGGCAGCGGTTGAGGACACGCTACAACGATTCCTGGCGAATCTAATGTACGCGGTGCTGATGGCGGCAATCGTCATTGCGACGATCAACCAGCTCGGCGTGCAAACCACTTCGCTGCTGGCCGTGGTCGGCGCCGCAGGCCTGGCCATCGGCCTGGCCCTGCAGGGCTCACTCGCAAGTTTCGCCTCCGGGGTCATGATCGTCGCCTTCCGACCTTACAAGGTCGGTGACTTCATCGAGGCTGGCGGGGTCTCCGGCACCGTCGTAGAGGTACAAATTTTCACTACCGTATTAAATTCACCCGACAATAAGAAAATAATCGTGCCGAATGCACAGATCATGGCCGGCACGATTGTCAACATCTCGGCCAATCCGACCCGGCGTCTGGACCTGGTCGCAGGATGTGGATACGACGATGACCTGGATAAGGTGCGCCAGGTTCTTGAGGGAATCGTCGCCGCAGATGATCGCGTACTGGCGGACCCGGAACCGACTATCGCGGTAGCCGAGCTGGGCGATAGCAGTGTAAATTTTGTTGTGCGGCCATGGGTGAATGCCGCCGACTATTGGCCAACGCATTTCGCCATGACCGAAGCCATCAAGAAACGTTTCGATGAGGAAGGCATTTCCATTCCGTATCCGCAGCAGGATGTGCACATGTATCGGCATTCCACCGAAGATCAGGTGACATCGGGTTAAATCGCGCGGCGGCTCAATGAACGACCATGAGAGACGCTTGGGTTTGAAACGCCGGCAGAAAGATTTAACGCTTGTGTTGCATCCACCGACTGAAATAGCAGCCCAAAGCGGACATTAGCCGGGCCGCATGACTGCAACGGCCTGACCGACCGCGGTGGGTGCAGCCTGGAGGGTGGCGCCGATCGTTAGATGGGCCGCAGGCCCGCTCTCAGAAAAATATAATTTCTGTGTGTAACCGATGGCCTCGGGTACGGGTAGTTAGCGAACTCCGAGAAGTGCACATAGTTGCCTTTGTGATTTCGGAGCAAGCTGGAGTGATCCGACGGACGCACGAAGAAGAAAAACCCATCGTATCCAAGGCCGGTCAGATAGGCGAAGAGATCTCCGCTTCTTGCCTGTTCCACATGACACTCCAGCAGCAAGATCGGCATGTCTTTTGACAGGATATTTTCACCGCCACGCAGCACTTCGAACTCGTGACCTTCGACATCGCATTTGATGAAACTGATCGGCTGGTGTTCGATAGCACCGAAATAGTCGTCCAGCGTAGTAACCGGTATGTCTAATTCTTCGAGCCCCGCGGCGTCAGCTGGCTGAACGCTAGCGCCGCCCGAGCCGGGTTTGGACCTGTGCATCCTTAGAGTTCCAGGGGTTGAAGACAGGCCCTGATTGACTATCGTCGTGTTTTGCAGACCATAGGTTTCTTTGACGGCCGCCAGATGCGGTTCCAGCTCCGGTTGCGGCTCGAAAGCGAATAGATGCCCAGCAGGACCGACTTGCTTCGAAATGTAATATGCGTACACGCCGTGGTTCGCGCCGATATCAATAGCGGTTCGGCCTTCGAGATCACAGCCTCTGAGATACCTGATGCAAGGCCGCTCTGATTTGAAGCGGTAACGCCATAGTCGATGGCGCATATGCAGACGTTCGGACCACCCTAATTTCATATTGGCCAGCCTATGCGAAGTCGAAGCGAATATCCGCCACCGCTACCGATGGTGCTGCAAAGACACGGTGGGCTTCCAAGCTCGGGTCGCAGTCAGGCAAGCAGTTCAGCTAGCCGGTGGGTTAGTCAATCGCTTTCCGCAGCGGTCTCGATCAGCTCGATCCATTCGCCGGCCGGCCCAACGGTCACGCCGACGCTGCGTCCGTCGTAAGGAAATTCCGCCATCGGTCGCGGTGCGCTGCGCCAGTCCAGTTTTGCCGGGTCCAGGCCTTGGGTCGTAAAACCGACCGCTGCGATGCCCGGCGGCAGGTGGCCGGTGTTGCCGGGGCGCATCCCCAGGGACGGCGGGTATTCGTCTAGTTCGATCAGATAGCCTGGCGCGATGGCGGCCACGGTCAAGCCAAACGTGGTCTCCGGAGCGAAGTCGTTGGCATTGGCAATGACCGAAATCTGCCACGCTGTGGCGGGCTCGGACGGCGCGCCCAGCGTATCCGCGTAAAAGGTCCGCAGCGCACCCATGGACGGGCCGGCGACGATCATGATAAAGACCCGCTCAACGCCATAGTCGGGGCTCAGTCCGAAGACCCGTTCCATCTGTGGATTCGATGTCAGGTACAGCACCTCATTGCCGGGTCCGAGTACCTGGAAGGCGCGCGGCGCATCCGGTGCAGCCCACAGGTCCTTTGGCGGTCCGATGATCGTAAATGGCGAATCAGCCAGGCTTTCCGCGAGGCCATCCGGATCGGCAACCAGTATTTCGGTGGCGTTCCAGCCCCAGCTGGTCATCGGCGCATAGCCGGCAACCGGTTCGTCCTCGACCAAGCGCAGATACACCGGCGCTCCGTCGGCAGGTGCCAGGAGCATGCTGCGCTGACCGGCCATCGCCGGGGCGCTCCACAGCGACGCCAATGCGGCGGAAACTGGCGCATTTTCGACGAGCTGATACCCCAGGTGATCCCGATACGCCACATCCACTCCATTCAGGTTGGCCATCGTTATAGTAATAATCGCTATTTCTTTCAGCATGTTATTTAACTTTATTAATGTATTTAATTTAAACGTTTTTCGTCGCGGGCAGCGTCATCGGAGAGCTGCCGCGGCACATTCTAGCGCGGGAGCCGGACGCAACCAAAACTGATCGCGCCCGATTTTCTAATCGTCGGCTGCGCCTTTCCGGGAGCGGTGCCAGCGCTTGGTCACTGTCAGGGAATGCGTTAATGTGCCGGCTCCGCAGCACCCGAAGCTCGATTCCATGCCAACTATTTCCGTTAATCCCCCAACGTACCGTTGGGCCATACTGATTTGCGCATTTTTGACGCTGTGCATCTCCAACGGAATGACCTTAGCGGGCCCAACGGTGTTCGACGAGGTGATCCTGATCGAACTGGCCGACATCACCGGCAGCGAGATATCTCTCGGGGCGTTCAAAATGACTGGTTTGATCATGTTTCTGACTGCCGGTGGCCTGGGAATGTTTGCGGGCGCCCTGGCGGACCGCGTCGGCGTTAAGCCGCTGATGTTGATTGGCATGACGATGCTGGCGGCCGGGAACTTCTTCTATGGTCGCGTCCAGTCATTGAGCGATCTCTACTGGGTCTATGCAGGTTTTGGGGTGCTGCTGACCCTGTGCGGATTGATGCTGAACGTGATGTTGGTTTCCCGCTGGTTCGTACACGGACGGGGATTGGCGATCGGTTTATTGCTGGCCGGATCGAGTTTGGGTAATGGGTTTTTCCCACCCATGAACGCCTGGTTGCTGGAGGTCGTCGGAGACTGGCGTGAGGTGTTTGCCTGGATCGCCCTGATTCCCCTGGCAATGCTTCCGGTGCTGTTTTTTGTGCTCAAGGAAAGGCCGGCCGCAGGCGAAAGCGGCGATCCGGGTGCCGCGACCAGTGCGGAGGTCAAGGCGCAGACATCGGGGTATACGTTGCTGGAAGCGCTCGGAAGCCTCAATTTCTGGGTGGTGGCCATCGTCGCTATGTGCACCTTCTACGCCATACTTGCGATGAGCACGCACGCGTTTTTGTACCTGCGCAGCGAAGGCTATGAGACGCAGATCGCCGCCACTGGTGCGACGATCCTGTTTGTTGGTGGCTTGATCGGAAAAATTATCAGCGGGTACCTGGCCGAAACCTTTGGCCGAAAACGCGTGCTGCTGGTCGGTCTGGGCCTGATGCTGGTCGGCTCAGGGACACTGGTTGCCGCGATTATTCTTAGCAGCGCAGAAGCGCTTTGGGTTGGCTTGGTGTTTTTTGGCTTTGGCTGGGGCGGCATTTACACATTGCTGCAGTTATTGGCGGCGGATCTGTTCGGTCTGCTGGCATTGGGCAAGATCTTGGGAGCCATCAACGTGCTGGACACGATTGGCGGCGCATTGGGACCGTGGTTGACCGGCGTGTTATTCGAGGTAGACAAGTCCTACGTCCTGCCGTTCGCGGTCATTACCGGTATGCTGCTGCTGGCCATACTAGCCGCCGCGTTGCTGCGGCCCGAGCAGGGGGCGTATCGGTCGGTGGCGCCGGCGGCCGCACAGGGTTAAGTTAGTCACCCTTCCGCTGATTGTGCCAAGGCTGCGGTCCAGGGAGGGGCCCGACGAGTCGATGGATGAGCAACCGTGACCAAGGCATTTAGACCAAGTCGAAGCCTCCAAGGCGTGCGTTACGAGATACGCGGCAACCTGGCGCACAGGGCGCAGGAGCTGGAGCACCTGGGCTACGAAGTGATTTCACTGAACATCGGCAATCCCGGCCTGTTTGGCTTTCGCACCCCGGAAACCATGCGGCTGGCAATGATCGAGAATCTCCACAGCAGCGAAGCCTATTGCCATCAGCAGGGCGTGTTCCCGGCCCGCGAGGCCGTGGTTATGCAGCAGCAGGACCGGGGTATTCAGGGCGTGACCGCAGACGAAGTATTCATCGGCAATGGTGTCAGTGAACTGATCGACCTGTCGCTGCGAGCGCTGCTCAATCCGGGCGACGAGGTCCTGGTACCGAGCCCGGATTACCCGTTGTGGACCGCGGGAGTGACGTTGAACCAGGGCAAAGCCGTGCATTACGACTGTCTGCCGGAGAATGGATTCTTACCGGATCCGGCCGCGCTGGAAAAGCTGATGAACCGGCGAACGCGGGCGATTGTGGTCATCAACCCGAATAATCCCACCGGCGCCGTGTACCCGCGGGAATTGCTGGAGAGCATCGTTGAACTGGCGGAACAGCGTGAATTGGTTATTTTCAGTGACGAAATTTACGACCAGATGGTATTCGATGATGCCGAGTTTGTGCCGATGGCCCAGCTGGCCAGTAAAACCTTGTGTGGCAGTTTCAGCGGCTTATCCAAAGTTTATCGGGCCTGCGGTTATCGCGTCGGCTGGGTCACTTTCAGCGGGGATCTGGAACACGCGACCGATTACCTGCACGGACTCGAACTGCTGGCTTCGTTGCGCCTGTGCAGTAACGTCCCCGGTCAATGGGCCGTGCAGACGGCGCTGGGTGGATTTCAGAGCATTCGGGATTTGGTCAGGCCCGGCGGCAGACTCTACGAATCGCGCCGGGCGGTCATCGATGCCGTGGCGGCCAGCCCTTACCTGGAACTCATCGCCCCGGCTGGCGCCATGTACGCGTTCGTGGGCGTCAATCAAGACCGGCTGCCGGCCTTCGATGACCATCGGTTTGCGCTGGACCTGCTGGAATCGAAACACGTGCTGGTCGCGCCGGGCACGAGTTTCAACGTGCCGTACAACAATTTCTTCCGGATCACGATTCTGCCCGACGCGCTGACGCTGAAGGACGTGTTCCGCCGAATCGACAGCGTTTTGGAAGGCTATGCCAACAACCGGAACCTTGAATCTGTCTCATAAATATTTATTAAGAACTTGAAATAAAAGAACAATGATTCGGCCTCTTCTGGATGCGCTCGAACGAGGGGCATTGGTCGTGGTCGCCAACAACCGGTTGGCACGCCATCTGCACCTGCAGTTCGGTCGGGCCCAGGCCGCAGCCGGGCGCAGCGCCTGGCGAAGCCCGGCCGTCATTCCCTGGAAAACCTGGATCCGCGACCTGTGGGAGGAATCGCTGCTCAACAGTGGCCGGGCCGGCCGGCTGGATTTGCTGCACGAGCAACCGGCCAGGCAGCTATGGATCGAAATCATCGCAGCATCGAATACCGTCACCCCGCTCAGTGACGTCGAGGGATTGGCGGAGGTCGCCGCGCAAGCCTGGCAGCTGATGCATGACTGGGGTATCGAATGGGCCGACATCGAGGCTGGCGCGCAGACCACCGATCAGAGGGCGTTTGTGGAGTGGGCCGGAGCTTACCGCCAGCGGTGCAGCGAAGCCGGTTGGGTCGAGGCGGCGGTGTTGCCGGAACTGCTGGAACTCGATCTGAGCGGCGGCCATCTTTCTATCCAATCGACCGTCTGGTTCCATGGCTTCGATGTCTGGACGCCGGCCCAACAAAAGTTTCGAGCGGCGCTGGAGCGGAGCGGCGTTGCGATCACGATCCCTGAGGACGCTGAGCCGGCTGCGGTCGGTCAACTCACCGCATGCGCCGATGCTCAGGCAGAAATCGAGTCTGCCGCCCGGTGGGCGCGAGCCCGCTTTGAAGCCAACCCGGACGCGGCGGTAGCGGTCATCGTGCCAGACTTGGCGGCGCGCGCCGCTGAAGTTCGGCGCGTCTTTCTCGACGTATTCGTACCGGACTGGCGCGCCAGTTCGGCCGACCAGTCGGCCCCGGTCAATCTATCCTACGGCACCAGTCTGGCCAGCGTCGGTGTGGTGACGCAGGCGCTGCTGGCTTTGGAGTTGACGAAAACACAGCTGCACTACCAGGACCTTGGCCAGTTGCTGCGTAGCCCGTATCTACGCGGCGCGGTCGGCGAAGCCACAGCACGCGCCGCACTGGAAGTGGAGCTGCGCGAACTGGCGGATCCAGAGCTTGAGTTGGCTGCGGTAGGCGCACTCAGCCGCACCCGGGCGCCAGAATTCGCTGCCTTGATCGATGCCGGACGCACGGCGCGTGATCGGGCGACAGCACAGTCGCCGAAGGAATGGTGCCACTGGATTACCGCGTTCCTGCAAGCGATTGGCTGGCCGGGCGATCGCGGGCTGGGCAGCGCTGACTATCAGGCGGTAGATGCCTGGCACGCGTTACTGAAGGATCTTGCCGGGTGCGAGAAAGTCGCCGCGCAGATCGATTTTGCGCAAGCCAGGGGCATGCTGCTGCGGATGGCCCGTCAGCGCCTGTTTCAGCCGGAAGGCCGCCACCCGGCTGTGCAGGTCATGGGCTTGCTGGAGGCGTCAGGGCAGCGCTTCGATCACCTTTGGATTTCCGGCATGGCGGCGGAGGATTGGCCCAAAAGCGCTCGCCCAAACGCGTTCCTGCCGCTCGGCTTGCAGCGCCGGGCGCAGCTTCCCGACAGTTCTCCAGAGCACGCGCACGCGTTTGCGACGGCGATTACGCGTCACCGGCGCGCCAGTGCTGACGAGCTGGTGGTCAGTTGGCCGCAACAGCGCGATGACGCGTTGCTAAGTCCCAGTCGCCTGTTTGCGGACCTGCCAACCGTCGAGCAAGCTGATCTTGAGCTGTGGTCGGCGTCCCTGTTCAACGCACGACTCCAGGCGGCAACCGAACTGGTTACGCTGGAGCCCGATCCGGTCCCGCCGGTACCCGCGACCATTCAACCCGGTGGCGGTGCCGGGCTGCTCGGCCAGCAGTCTGTATGTCCGGCGCGTGCATTTCTCGAACGGCGTCTGGGCGCCAGAGAGATTCGCATTCCTCGAATTGGCATTGATCCGCGGGCGCGTGGAAAACTGGTGCACTGGGTCCTGCACGCGTTCTTCGGCCAGATATCAAGCCGCGCCGAACTGGTTGACCTGGCGCCGGACCGCTTGGATCGCACGCTGGATGAGCTGTTGCAACAGGGCGTGCGGGAATGTTTCGGGCGGCGCCGTGGAATCACGGCACAGCTGCTGCGGCTTGAGGTGCTGCGGCTGAAGCCGATACTGCTGGAGTTCCTGGAACTCGAGGCTCAGCGCGAAGACTTTACGGTGGTCGAACGGGAATTTGAGCGGGAAATCGAAATCGGGCGACTCGTCGTTCGACTGCGACTGGACCGGATTGATCGTCTCGCCAACGGGTCGCTGCTGGTGATCGATTACAAAACCGGTCAAGCCGATCTGAGCGGGTGGTCGGTCGAGCGGCCGCGGGAGCCGCAAATGCCCGCCTACGCGGTGGTCAGCGGCGCCGGTGCGCTTGGGCTGGCGCGCCTGACGGTCAGGTATCGGGGCTACATCGGCGTCGGACGGCCTGATACTGGCATTGCAGGGATCCTTACGCCGACCCAATTGACGCAGCGAGCCATCGATGACTGGTCGGCGCTGGTTGCTGCGTGGCAGGAGGGGTTGGCGACACTAGCGGCGGAGTTCATGGCCGGAGATATGCGGGCGGATCGGTTCCATCTCGATCCGCTGCGGGGGCAGTTTTCGGTGCTCAGTCGGGTCAATGAGGTGGATCAGCCTGGCTGGGCTGTCATCTCATGACCAATTCCCCCGGCAGCGTGCCGCTGGACGAAGCGCAGCGTCGCGAGGCGCTCGATCCGCGGTACTCGTATATCGTTCAGGCCCCGGCCGGTTCCGGAAAAACCGAACTGTTGATCCAGCGATACCTGAGCCTGCTGGCTACGGTCGATGAGCCGGAGGAAATTCTTGCCGTCACGTTCACGCGAAAAGCCGCGGCCGAGATGCGCGGTCGCATCATCAGGGCTATCGACGGTTCAGACACTCGCGCTGCGTTACCGCGATCCGTGGAACTCGCGCAAGCGGTGGCCAGGCGCAACCGGAGTCGTGGCTGGCAACTGCAACAACATCCGGCGCGCATGCGCATCTCCACGATCGACGCGGTCAATGCAACGCTGGCGGCGAGGTCTCCGCTCGCTGCCGGAACCTTCTGCATGAGTGGGATCACAGAGGATCCGGCGGAGCTGTATCAGGAAGCGGCCCGCCGGGTGCTGGCACATATCGGTGATCGGCAGTCCGTCGGCGCGAGCATTCGCAACCTGCTGCTGCATCTCGACAATCGCGCGGAGCGCGTCGAACGATTGCTGAGCGAGATGTTGGGCAAGCGTGATCAATGGCTGCCGCTGACCGGCAGTGGTGCCCCGGCTCCGGAAATACGCGCGGTCTTGGAGAGTCAGCTGGTGCAGCTGGTCGAACGCGTGTTGCAGGAGATTTTGGTTGAATTACCGGCCCAGTGGGGCGATGAACTCGCCGAGCTGCTGGCGCTAGCCGGGCAGGCACTGGAGGTCGATCAGCCTGATGCTGAACTTTGCGCCTGGAAAGAACTCAGCGGTCTACCTGCCGCCGAACATGCTGCGCTGGAGTTATGGCGCGCGCTGGCGGCCACCTTCGTTCGCCGGGACGGCAGCCATTGGGTTTGGCGCAAGCGACTCGACAGGCGGCAAGGTTTCTACCCCGGCGATCCGGAATTGAAGAATCGTGCCCTGGCGTTGCTGGAACAAATGCGCGAGCGACCGGTTCTGCTGGCGCTGCTGGGAGAAGCCATGGTTCTGCCGACGCCGGTATACGACGATCAGCAGTGGGCAATCCTGCAGGATTTACTCGAGATTCTTCCGCTGGCAGCGGCGGAGTTGAAGCTGGTTTTTCGGGACGCCGGTGCCACCGATTATGCGGAAGTGGCAGCTGAAGCTTTGCGCGCGCTGGGCCAGCCCGGTTCTCCAACCGAACTGGCCCTGGCAATAGACTACCGCTTTCGACACATATTGATCGATGAATTCCAGGATACCTCCCGACAACAATTTGAATTGTTGAACAGACTGACCGAAGGCTGGGAGCAGGGCGATGGGCGAACGCTGTTTCTCGTAGGCGACCCCATGCAGTCCATCTATCGTTTCAGACAGGCCGAAGTCGGCTTGTACATGAAAGTTAAAACCGACGGCCTTGGTGCGATAAAACCAAAATTCATTCGTTTGTCGGCAAACTTTCGGTCCGACCCATTAATCGTGCAGTGGGTTAATCGAACCTTTGCCGGTGTGTTTCCTGCGCAGGATGATCTGATCAGTGGCGCAGTGGCTTTTATGCCGAGTGAGGCGGCGCTGGGCGAGCACCGGGACGGAACCGTCGAGCTTATTCCAGACAATTCCGGTAACCGGTTGTCGGAAGCGGCGCAGGTCGTGGATCTCGTGCAGCAGACGCTGCGCCGCTGGCCCGGGGAAAGCATCGGCATACTGGTGCGCAGTCGGGGTCATGCACGCGAACTGGTACCGGCGCTGACAAAGGCCGGGGTGCCGTTCGCAGGGGCCGAACTGGAATTTCTGGCTGATGCGCCGGTGGTTCAGGATCTGGTCGCGCTGACGCGCGCATTGACCAATTTTGCCGACCGAATCGCCTGGTTGGCCCTGCTGCGCGCTCCCTGGTGTGGTTTGACCCTGGCGGATTTGCATCAGCTGGCTTATCGGGATCACGACAGCGCCGTCTGGGAACTGATCTGCGACGACGGACTGGTCAGTGAGCTGAGTGCCGACGGTCAACAACGGGTGCGCGGCCTCCGCAGTGCGATTGCCACGATCTTGTTGCGACGGGGCACGTTGGCTTTGCGTGATCTGGTCGAAGGGGCATGGCAGAGTCTGGGTGGACCCGCGACCTTTGGCAACGATGCTGATCAACAGCGGGCCAACCGTTTCCTGAAGTACCTGGATACGCTGGATCGTGGTGGGGACTGCCCGGACGCGGCGCGTTTGCCGGATGAGATCCCAAGGCTCAAGGCCAAGCTGAGCGGAGTCGTGCCAGCTGTACAGCTGATGACCATGCACGGCGCGAAAGGTCTGGAATTTAATACGGTAATTCTGCCCGGGCTTGGTCGCGGGACCAAAACCAGTGCCAAGGCGATTCTCTCATGGAAAGAAATTGTCACGGATCAGGCTGGGATGGGTTTACTGCTTGCGCCGATTGAACGCACCGGCTCTGTAGCCGATCCGATCAGCGAATTGATCCGACGGCTCGACCACGAGCAGGATGATCGCGAGCAAGATCGCTTGCTGTATGTTGCAATGACCCGGGCGCGCCGGCGTTTGCACCTGATCGGACAGGTCAGTGCGGCGACAACGCCAGAATCCGACTGCGTCTGGCGTACGCCGGCGGCGGGGACGCTGCTGCGCAGATTGTGGGCAAGCGTGGCTCCGGAGTTTGCAGCGGCAACGCCGCTGCCCGCTGCCACAGCGGTTGCAGCAAGCGCTTGGCTGGTACCACGAATCAGGCGGCTACCGTCGACCTGGAAGCACCCGGGGGCTCCCGATGCCTGCCTGCCGGCTGATACAGACGCCAGCTCCGACGACGCCGCGATCGTTTCATACGATTGGGCGGGACCGACGGCCATGCATATCGGTTCGGTCGTCCACCGTTGGTTGCAGCAGATCGCGGAAACTGGTGTTGAACGCTATTCGGAAAAAACAATACGCGAGCTGGCACCGCTGTATCGTCGCATGCTGTCGGCTGCTGGCGTAAACAAATCGGAATTGACCGCTGCGACGGCCACAGTCACCGAGGCGCTGCTTAAAACCCTGGCAGATGAGACCGGTCGTTGGTTACTGTCGTCCACTCACGCGGAATCCGCGAGCGAATTTCCGTTATCCGTAATCGATGGGAGCAACGTCGAACGGTACGTGATCGACAGAACCTTTGTTACCGGCGACGGAATTCGATGGATAGTGGATTACAAGGTGAGCGTTCACGAAGGCACCGACCTGGAAGGGTTCGTGGAAGCCGAAACCCAGCGTTACCGGCAGCAGCTGTTGCAGTACCGGACCGCCATGGCGAAATTTGATCGACGGCAAGCGCGGACCGCGCTGTACTTTCCCCTGCTATCGGTATTTCGTGTTGTCGATCTGGATCGGTTGCCGCTGGACGAGCAAGCGTGACCGGGGCGGTGATCGGTTGCGGTCAAAGAGAATCGGCGAAAATTAGTTGCCGCGTGCCGCCGGGTCCGGGGGGCAGGAACGTAATGCCTTGGGTCAAGATAGGCGGGGCTTCGGGTCGGGCCTTGATACGAGCTGCCAGCTCATAAGTCGCCGGCGGCTTGAGGATCAGCGTCCCGGCCAGCTCCAACGGGCCCCCGGTATCGCGCAACGCGCCGGTCAGCGGTGTCGCATCGCTGATTGCTGCCTGGTCGAACAGCAATTCATAATTTCCCAGCGTCTGCCCCGGCCCTAGCGGAATCATCGCGGTGCTGAGATTGCGCACCTCGCCGCGTCCAACGATTTCGCGGACCCAGCCCTGGTGCCAATCTATTTTTTCGATCCGGATATTCATTTCACCGGATATGCCCGGGACGTTCAACTGCGATTGCAGTTGACTCAGATTGAAAGAAGCCTGCAACTCACGAATGGAAACAGCGCCGTTTAGCCCCAGTGAATACTTTGCTTCGACGAACCCGTTTCCCCAGCGCGCCGTTGCGTCTCCGGTGACGGAGCCTAGAACCAGTCGTAACGGGTTGACGCGCCAGCGGGCCTGCTGAATTCTGAACCCATTAATGTCGATCAACTGCGCCTCGCCATTCCAGACGCTCCCGCCAATGCCGAACCCGCGAACCTGATCGGGCGCTATGATGCTGAATCCGATGGCGGCCGGAAATGACCAGAGTACGAAAACGAGAAATGACCCGATTCCGAGTAGCGGAAGAAATGATTTGCGGCGTATGAACGTCACACGCCCGGGCGATCGAGCACGAGGCTACAATTGACCCGGCCGGGGGCGCCAGTCTGATCGAAGTTGGCAGATACCGTTGTCATGCCATAGCGCGTCTGAATCTCAGCAATCCAGGCGATAAGGTCGTCGAACGGCGCGTCTTCAAACCGTAAGCGAATGCCGGTATTTCCGTCGGGTTGATTGCGTGTCAGGTATTGCCCCAACCCAAGATTACGAGCGGATCGGTCAACAACAACTACCAACGACTGGCCGGCACCCTCGATTGCGCCGGCTGAACCGCGGCCGGCCGGGCTCAGTCGCGCCGCCGCCTGTTCCAGTCTTGCCAGCAGCACTTCTTTGTTGGCCACGCGTTCGGCGGTCCGGGCGCTGTTCACATACAGGGGCCGGATGCCTAAGCCGACGATCAACGCCACCGCAACCACCAGCGTTCCCACCGACACAATCAGTTTCTCGCGGGGCTTCAGTTGCTCAAACCAGGTTCGAATAGCTGAGATCATCCACCTCGGCCTTTGATTTGCATGCGGCCCTCGATTCCCTCGTCGGTTGGATTCGCAGACTGAATATCGGCACTGAACTTGCCGCTGCGGCTCACGAGTTGCTGTAATCGATCCAGGCTATCAACGCTTGGAGCCTGCAGACGCAGCGTCAGAATACCATTGCGGTAGTTCACCGTTTCCATGGTGATTTCCTGAATCTCGGCTGCCGCTTCGGCCAGCGTCTTCAGGGCATCGATGAAATCAGTCGCCGTGCCGGCAGCTCCCCGTTCGGCGATATTCAACTGGCTTTGCAGTTGGCCCCATGGATCTCTGACTTGTCTGACGTCGGGAAAATTGTTGCGCAGTATGGTTTCCGCCGCTTGATCGAGACGGGTTTCTTGTCGTTCCATGCTGACCAGTCCGGCACCCTTGACTGCCAGAGTCAGGCCAAACAATGCCAGTAGCAAAATCGCCGCGGCGCGCCAAAAAGGCCAGATAGCCGCGTAATCCGATCGACGAGCGTAAGCTCCCTGCAGAAGATTCACTCCAGGCGATGCAACAATATGAGTGGCCAACTTTGGTAATGCTCCGTCGCCCAACACCTTGACGTCGACGCTTTCCAGGCGCGTGCGCAACCGTTCCCACACGGCCAGATTCTCGTCATGTTGTTCCGGCTCACAGAAGACCAGCAGATTGATCGGTTCTGGCCGGGTGTTTTCTCCGTCCGGCGCATTTCCGTCGCCTGCCATGAATAATTCCAGCATGAGGTCGAGGCTAGCAGGGTCGCCAACGGTGGTATTCCCGTGCTGGTCCCGTAGCAATGCGCAATCCGTCTCCAGCAAAAGTGTCGTTGTAGCGGGGAGGGCAGCGATTCCATCACTGTCCGCGTACATGCCATAGGCATCGATGCCTGCCCCGCGCAGCTGTTCGGTCCACTGCTGCATCGATTCCTTATCCACGACGGCGACCGGTATCTGCCCGCCGGCGTCACGATCACTGGCTGCAAAATGCAGGGTGTCGACGTCCTGGGCGATTTGTTCCTCCAATGCGAACGGCAGGGCCTGCAGAATTCGCCCCATGCTGCGCAACGGTATTTCTGCCCGCAGGCGCAGCACTCGCGTTGCGGGGACCAGCACGATGACCCGACGATTGCCGATACTGCGGGCAGCTTCTGCCAGGTGCGCCGAACCGGATTCGCCAGTTTGTGCGCCAATGTCGTTAACAACGACCCATGACACCGGCACATCGGGCTCACCGGGCAGTCGGATGACAAAAGTCTCGGCCATTTTAGTTGACTCCGAAACTCCGCGAGCGGGCGACGATTTGACCGCCGCCAGGGGCGCGATCCAGCAGACTGTACATAGTCAGCCGGGACGATCCAAACTCTACAGTCACGGTTGCCTGAAAGCACTGGCTTTGTGTGTCCAGATAGCCGGACTGGATCACATCTGCGTCGACATATTGCTCGAAACTGGACAGGTCGGTCCAACCATCAAAGCGTTCGCGTTCCTCCAGCAAACCTTCCACATCCGATTCTGACAGGTCTGGACTCAGGGACAGCAGAACGGGCCCGGGCGCGGTATTGACGTTTATAGCCGTTAGATCATTCGTATTGCACCATCCTGGTAGCAGGGCGGTCACGTACGGGGCGAGTGTCCGGTAAGCTTCGAGGTCAAATCCCTCGATTGCCAGCAGCTCACTAGCCGAGGTCATGTAGCCGTTGCCGGCGCGGTAGGGTGGCTGGAGACCCGTGTAGTGATCGTCTTCGGCCCCGCTTACGCCGGTGGCTGTTTGATCCGGATCCAGCCAATCCAGCACGGCTTCCGCCAGGCCGGGCTCCAGGTCAAGCTCGTTCAGCAATTTCTGAAACTGGTCAAACGTGACCGCGTCATACTGTCCACCTTGTCCGCCGCGCCACAGGTTATTCAGGTTGAAGCGACCCTGCAGGTCTTCGATGCCGCCGTACAGGCGGCCGCCTTCGATCGGCATTGGCGCTATATCGTCGGCCCAGTATTCTTGCAGATGGTCGACCTCTCCGTCGGATGCGTCGTCCATCAACACACTTGCCGCCAGTGCTTCGGCACCAAGCGCATACTGGCGAGCCTGTTCATGGCCGAGATTGCTTTCCGCCCGCCGCCGATGAAGATGCTGTTGCCAGATCAGTTCGGTCGCAAGAATCGTTGCCAGCGCGACAATCAAGATCGCGGTAATCAGCGCGACCCCGTTCTGTGCACTTGGGCCGAAATCCTTCATCCCGGAACCTCGATTAGACGTTCGATGCGCCCCAGACCGTCAATCTCGATTGCAAATCGAACCGCTTTCGGCCAGTTGCTGGCACCGACCCGCAATGGTGGCCAAACCGATTCCCATTTGGATTGGGCGTTTTCGATGACTAGAAATTCAAATTCCACCAGCGCCACATTTTCCAGCAGCACTTCCTGGATCGGCTCCAGGCTGAGTACAGCGTCCAATACCGGCCAATACTCCCGGATCAGTGCGCCATCATCCAGACGATACTGGACGCGTTGGGTGGTTGCCCGCGGGAATCCAGCCGGGTTTCGCCAGCCGGCACGGCTCAGTCTCAGCAAGTACGGTCCCCTGCCGTCTGCGATCAGTGGCAGTTCATAGCTCTGCCCCAGTAGGCCGCGAACTCCCCGGGGCTGTAACTGATACAAGTCGTCGCTCAGGATTTGCACACTTCTTTGCAGGCTTCGCAGCTCCCGGTAATTTTCATTGGCCAGTGCCTGTTGCGTCACCACGGCATTCAGGCTTACCGCGGCAAGAGCGGCCATTACCGCAAATATGGCAATGGCGACCAGCAGTTCCAGCAACGTAAATCCGCGCGGACGCTGCTGCGGCAGTTTGTCGACGATCATTCAAGCTCCCCTTGCGTGTAGCGGGGCGGCAGCACCGGTGGAAGCGGTTCCCCGGTACCCGGACGACCGACGAATCCGGTGGCCTTGCTGATTATCGAGTCCGGCGTATCCGCAAAGCTGACGCTAACATCAATGCGTCGCAAATCAGGCCACAGCGTTTCCGAGATAATGAGAGTGTATCGCCAGGATTGGCCGGCCATGTCGATCTCTCCGTCGGTTTCGTCGATGTCGGGAAACCGGTTCTCGAGTCGAAGTTCAGTGATGCGATCCACAGCAACCCACTGCGCAAGAGTCGAGTCCCTGAGGTAGCGCGCGGTGAATACGGACTGACTGATCTGGCCAAACAATGCGGCCAGCCCAATCGCGAGTATGGCGACCGCCACCAGCACTTCGACGAGAGTAAACCCGTCGCTGCACGCAGTTCGGAGTCTACAGTTCATCGTGCTTGATTTCGGCCGAGCCATCGGCCTGTATGAGCACCCGATAGCCATTGTTGGAGAAGGCTTCGCGAAATCTGAGATTGAAAGGCGTAACGTCACCGCTGGACATGATGAATACCTGCGGCCGATAATTTTTATCTTCACCCGCTTCAACTTCGAGAATCACTTCCCTGCCTTCAAGTTCCAGGTCCAATTCCAATGCTTCGGGAATATCGCGGCGCCTGAATAACTGGTCATCCACCAGCGGGGTCCATTCCTCCGTCTCATCCCGGAATATTGAAAACTCGTACGCCCGACGATAAAAACGCAGTCCCATTTCGAACCCGTGCAGCATGGTTTCCTCACTGGCTATTTGCACCAGTGCTTCAAGTCGTTCCGCTTCGCGGCGCAGAGTACTTTCTTGCCCGAGCAGGCCAACCGAGAGGGTAATCAGAGACACAAGGATCCCGACGATTACCAATACGACCAGCAACTCGAGCAGCGTGAAACCGCTATTGGCGCGATTGAACGTGGTTCGAATCATTAGAACGATCGGGACACCAATTCTCGCCCCGGACGGGTCAGGAGGCTGGGCCGTTAGTTGAGGTTCCAATTGCCGATGTCGCCGTCCGGTCCTGCACCACCCTGTTCACCGTCGCGCCCGAACGAGTAAAGATCGTATTCGCCGTTATTGCCTGGGTGCAGGTAAAGGTAGGGCCGGTTCCACGGGTCCTGCGGCAGCCGCTGGAGGTAGCCGCCCTCGGGCCATTTGATATCCGGATCATCGGGCTTGTTGACCAGGGCCTCGATCCCTTCTTCAGTACTGGGATAGCGAAAATTGTCCATCCTGTACAACTGCAGTGCGCTCTCGATAGTCCGAATGTCGGTTCCTGCCGCCGTGACGCGTGCTTCATCAATTCTGCCGATGATATTGGGTGCGATCAGGGCCGCCAGAATTCCCAGGATGACCACGACGACCATGATCTCTATCAGGGTAAATCCCTGTTGGAAGACAGTTGGATACCGGGTAATCGCGTTTTGCATGAGCACCAATCCGTGGTTATCTGCGAGTTTGAGACGCGCCTGGCACAAAGCACTAGCTGCCGCGGCGATCCGTTGTTGCGCACAAAATTCCCGACAACTTCATTGATTCGGCATTATAACAAACATAATCTAAGCGCTGTGCGACCGAAACGTCTATCCAAGGAACTCGTTTTTGCCCTGTTGCCGGGGATTATCGTGTCCCTCATCGCCGCGGCGATTCAGTTGTTCCCTCAGTCGCTGCAACAAACTCTCCGTTACGATCGAGCCGCGATCGCTGCAGGCGAGCTGTGGCGAATCATCACTGGGCATCTGGCGCATTTAGGTTGGAGCCACCTGGCGATGAACGTTGCCGGGCTATGTCTCGTAACGTATATTTTTGCGCCGCCTGGCAAGGCTTGGGCGTGGAGCGGCTGGATGTTTTTGGCTGCGATGTTGACCAGCGCAGGGCTGTACTTTTTCAGCCCGCAGCTTGGTTTCTATGTCGGGTTGTCCGGCGCCTTGCACGGCATGATCGTGATCGGTGCGCTGCGGTGGATGCAGCACGGCGACTTCATGGGCCTGTTCGTTTTGATCATCGTTGTGGCCAAAATCGTTTGGGAGCAACTGTTTGGTGCTATGCCACTGTCACAGCAAATGGCCGGTGGCCCGGTTGCGGTGGATGCGCATCTATGGGGAGCACTTGCAGGCCTGGCCATCGGCCTGTGGAACCTGATCCGCTGGCGACTAAGCACGCGGGTATAATCCCGGCACGGTGGCTCGGCCACAGGAAATGAGCTTGACGGCGACCGACAACAGTTTTGGCGTTGATGGACAACTGGCCTTGGTGACCGGGGCCAGTCGGGGCATCGGTGCGGCGATCGCGGCGCGACTCGGCGCTGCGGGAGCTCAGGTTATCGGCACCGCCACTACCGCAGAGGGAGCCAAATCGATCGCTGCCAGGTTTGATAAGGCGGGGATTCACGGTAGCGGGATCGTACTTGACCTGGCTGCACCGGAGTCGATAGTTGACGCTGTTCGGTTGGGTGCAGACAGCGGGGCCGTCACCATCCTGGTCAATAACGCAGGCATAACACGCGATAATCTCCTCGTGCGTATGAAACCCGACGAGTGGAACGATGTACTGCAAACCAATCTTTCAGGTCTGTTCCATATGTGCAAAGCCTGCGTCCGCGGAATGATAAAGGCGCGCAATGGACGAATCATCAATATCGCATCCGTGATCGGTGTTACAGGTAATGCGGGTCAAACAAATTATGCGGCAGCAAAGGCCGGCATCATCGGATTCAGCAAATCCCTCGCTCGCGAGGTTGCAAAACGCGGAATTACCGTCAATGTCGTTGCACCCGGGCTCATTAAGACCGCCATGACCGACCAGCTGGGGGAGGAGCAGCGACGGGCCATGGTCGAACAGATCCCGCTGGGACGAATAGGGGAGCCGGATGATGTTGCCGCTGCGGTCCTGTTTCTGGCATCGTCGGCGGGGGCTTATATTACCGGCGAAACCATCCATGTAAATGGTGGGATGTACATGATTTGAAAGGGTTCGGGCTGGCGGCAAACCGGCTGATATAAGGTGCTAGCTTGGCCGATGTTATTCCCTTAGAATACGCAGCCGTGATTCCGTGTCGCAGATCCTTCAGTAGCGTAGATCGTTGAGAGGACGATTAAAGTATGAGCACCACCGAAGAGCAGGTTAAGAATATCGTCGCCGAGCAACTGGGCGTTAAAGAGGAAGAAGTGAAGAATGAGTCGTCGTTCGTCGACGATCTGGGGGCAGACTCGCTGGACACGGTTGAACTCGTGATGGCGCTGGAGGAAGAATTCGACACCGAGATACCGGACGAGGAAGCCGAAAAAATTACAACCGTGCAGCAGGCGATCGACTTTATCAACGCACAAACTAAAGCTTCCTGAATTTCCGTTACGGGGCTCGGGTAACCGAGCTGCTCTGTCTTCTAATCCAATGGGTGACCGCAATGACCAGGCGGGTTGTTGTAACCGGTACAGGTATCATCGCTCCCGTCGGTAACGATACCGACACGGCTTGGGAGCATGTCGTCAATGGCCGCAGCGGTATTGCCCCGATCCCGGACAGCGAATTCGACGTCAGCAAGTTCTCGACACGCTTCGGCGGCTGTATCAAAAACTTCGATCCGACCGAGTACCTGCCGGCCAAAGAAGTCCGCAAGATCGACACCTTCATGGTCTATGGCATTGCCGCGGCACGCGAGGCGATCGAGAATTCGGGGCTGGTATTCGATGAGACCAATGTCGACCGGATTGGCGTCGCCATGGGGTCAGGAATCGGCGGCATCGATACGATCCAGACGAACTGTGAAAAGTACCTGGCAGGCGGTCCACGCAAGATATCCCCATTTTTCATTCCCGGCAGCATCATCAACATGGTGTCCGGACACTTGTCGATTCAACACGGTTTGCGTGGCCCCAACCTTGCGCTGGTAACTGCTTGCGCGACCTCGACACACTGCATCGGTATCGCCGCGCGCACCATCGCTCATGGCGACGCGGACGCCATGTTGGCCGGCGGCGCGGAATACGCCACGACGCCCATGGGGGTTGGCGGTTTCTGCTCGGCTCGCGCACTGTCAACCAGAAATGACGATCCCGAGGCAGCCAGCCGGCCGTGGGACGCTGACCGGGACGGTTTTGTCCTGAGCAATGGGGCCGGGTGCCTGGTGCTGGAAGAACTGGAATTTGCGAGACAACGGGGCGCCAACATCATGGCGGAAGTTGCCGGTTTTGGCATGAGTGCTGACGCGCATCACATCACGGCGCCAGCCGCGGATGGCGTAGGTGCGCGCTTATGCATGGCTGCGGCCCTGGCTGATGCCGGGCTGGCAACCGACGGAGTGGATTACATCAATGCCCATGGCACCTCGACACAGCTGGGCGACGTTGCAGAAACCAGGGCCATCCGGGACTTGTTCGGCAATGATGCCGATCGTCTGGCCGTCAGTTCGACCAAGTCGACGACCGGACATCTGCTCGGTGCAGCAGGGGCAGTAGAAGCGATATTCAGCGTACTCAGCTTGCGCGATCAGCTGGCACCGCCGACAATCAATCTCGATACTCCCGGTCCCGACTGCGACCTGGACTACGTCCCCAATGAGGCGCGGGAGATGGCGATTCGGGCCGTGCTGACAAATTCATTCGGTTTCGGCGGCACCAACGGCAGCCTGATATTCAAAACTTTGCATTAGCAGCGGAGTTGGTACTCCGTGGCCGGGAGTTCGGGCAATCGCGTGAACGCGTCCTCACCCATCGTCAGTCAGATTCCTGCATCGATTGATCTGCTGGATCTGCATCGCCTGGACCCTGGCCGTTACCCGTTCCTGCTGGAAAGTGCAGCGTCGGGCGAGCCGCTAGGGCGCTATGATATTTTGTTTGCCTTTCCCGGGCCGACGTTGCTGCTTGACGCGGAATACCGGCTGTCAGGACCCGGTGCAGGGAAAAGCGCGCGCTTCCTGGATACTCTGGATCGATGGTGGCTCGATACCGGTAGCGGATTGAATCCCAGACCGGCGCCATTCAGCGGCGGCTGGTTCGTGTATCTCGGCTACGAACTCGCCCAGGAAATCGAGCCGAGTCTGGCGTTGCCCGGTGAGCCTGGTGTGCCGGTTGCGTTCGCGACCCGCGTGCGGGTAGCCGTGGTTCGGGATCGCGTAGAAGGCAAAGCATGGATCGTTGCCGAACCCGGCCAGGCTGGCAGGCTCGATTTAATCAAGACCGATCTGCTGAACCTCAAGGAGCTTGACTCCAATCGCGGGCGTCCGATTGTGGATGGAGCGATCATTGAGGAGCCACCGGAGATATTTCTTGCAGCCGTCCAGAAGGCTCAGACTCATATCGCTCGGGGCGATATTTACCAGGCCAATCTATCCCGCATGTGGCGCACTCAACTTCAGCCAAACGTCCGCGCTGGCGATCTCTACGCACGATTGCGAGAAACCAATCCGGCACCATTCGCCGGCTTGGCTGTTAGAGACGATTTCGCCGTAATCAGCTCGTCGCCCGAACGACTGCTGCGTTTGCGGGAAGGGCAGATCGAAACACGGCCTATAGCGGGTACGCGGGCACGCGATGAGCATTCCGAGACAGGCGGCTTCAACAAAGGTGAATTTCTCTGTCACCCCAAAGAACGCGCTGAACACATCATGCTGATCGATCTCGAGAGAAATGACCTCGGCCGTATTTGCACTCCCGGTACGGTAAGTGTTGATGAGTTCATGACGATTGAAACCTACGCGTACGTGCATCATATAGTTTCTACCGTAACCGGCCGACCGCGGGATAAACTGACACCCGGGCAAATGATCAGCGCGGTATTTCCTGGGGGCAGTATCACCGGATGTCCTAAGGTGCGGTGCATGGAAATTATTCGTGATCTCGAGGGACGGCCGCGTGGACCTTACACCGGGGCAATGGGTTATCTAAATCTGGATGGCAGTTGCGATTTCAACATCCTGATCCGGACCGTGGTGGCGAATGGTCGCAGCATCAGTGTGGCGGCGGGCAGCGGCATCGTGGCCGATTCGGACCCGCGTGCCGAGCTTGAGGAGACGCGCGCCAAGGCAATGGGCGTACTGCTGGCGCTGGCTGCATGATGGGGGAATGGCTGGTTGACGGCAGGGAGAGTCGCAGCATCGGAGTCGATGATCGCGGCCTGGCGTACGGGGACGGGTTGTTTGAAACCATCGCGGTTCGAGGGGGGCGTTGCCGCTTTTTGCCCGAGCACCTGCAAAGGCTGATGGACGGCTGCGCACGCTTGCGCATTCCACCGCCGGATCAGGCGGTCCTGGCAAAAGAAGCTGCCGGGCTTGCGGCGGATTGCGATCATGGTGCTCTGAAGATCATCGTTACGCGGGGCGCTGGGCCGCGAGCTTACGCGCCTCCGACCAAACCACGGCCGCTGCGAGTGCTGGGACTCGAGCACACCGCACCTGGCCGCGCAGAGTACGTTCAGCTCGGTGTGCGTGTACGTTATTGCGAAGTGCCCATCGGTCGCAATCCAGCACTCGCGGGCCTCAAAACCCTGAATCGTTTGGAGCAGGTTCTCGCCCGCTCCGAATGGACCAATTCTGATATTCAGGAAGGTCTGATGCTCGACGATCGGCGCTGCGTCACCTGCGGTACGATGACCAATCTTTTCATGGTTGCCGACAATGTGCTGCAGACGCCGGTGCTGACCGAAGCCGGGGTGGCGGGAATAATGCGCGGTAAAATTATCGAGCAGGCGCGGGCGGCCGGGATCGAAACCCGGGAACTCATGATCAGCACCGATGATGTGGCCAATGCTAGCGAGGTGTTTCTAAGCAATGCGCTGATCGGGATTTGGCCGATCAGGGAAATCGAGGGCAGGGACTACGCGCGCGGACTGGTTACACTGAAAATCATGCGTGCACTATGCGCCATCGGAGTCAATGAATGCGACGTCTAAGGCGCTGGTTCATCGTTGTCGGTGCCGTTGTATTACTGGGATTCGCCGCGGCGATTATTTTGCTGCGGCAGAATCTGACCGCTTCGATGTCGATTGGGGGCGAGCCCGTCGTCGTCGATATCGGCGCCGGCACCTCGCTGCGGGGCGTCGCAGCGCTGCTGGCACAGCAAGGGGTTCTCAGATATCCAAGAAGTTTCGCGCTGTACGGACGTTTTACCGGCCGGGCGGCGCGGATTCAGGCCGGTGAATACGAGATCCGGGGGGGCACCACGCCACTCGAGTTTATGGATCAACTGGTTAGCGGGCAGGTCAAACTGTATGCGCTGACTGTTGTTGAAGGCTGGAACCTGAACGATCTACTGGCGGCCCTGAGGCGGCATCCGGCGGTGGTCCAGACCATCGAATCGGCGAATCCCGTCGTCATGGCGGAGGCGCTTGGGCTGGACGTTGGCCATGCGGAAGGGCAGTTTTTTCCCGATACCTATAGATTCCCTCGAGGCACCAGCGACGTCGAAATACTGAGCCGGGCCCATGAGCTGTTGCGCGAGCGTCTCGGCGAGGCATGGAAAAGCCGCCGAGCAGGCCTGCCTTTCGATACGGCCAATGATCTTCTGATCCTGGCATCAATCGTGGAACGGGAAACCGCATTGGACGAGGAAAGGCCTTTGGTCGCTGGCGTATTCGTCAGACGCTTGGAGAAGCGGATGCGACTCCAGACGGATCCAACCGTGATCTATGGCCTGGGGCAGGATTTCGATGGCAATCTGACCCGCCGGCACCTGAAGACCGACACGCCGTACAATACCTACACGCGCCGTGGTTTGCCGCCGACCCCGATCGGGCTACCCGGTGAGCAATCGCTGCGCGCAGCGGCAAATCCCGATCAAGGTGCGGCGTTGTACTTCGTCGCTACCGGTAACGATGACGGCAGCCATTTTTTTACCGCAACCCTCGAAGAACACAATGCCGCGGTGGCGAAGTACCTGGCACGACTTCGTGAACGCAAAAATTAAGTGACACGAAATCATTGACGCAGGCTGAGCTTGTGACCGGAAAATTCATTACCCTGGAGGGAATCGAAGGCGTTGGTAAGTCGACTCACCTGCAGTTTGTCGCTTCTTGGTTGCGCGAGCGGGGGTATTCGGTGGTGGTGACGCGGGAGCCGGGCGGCACGCCCGTCGCCGAGCAGATTCGGTCTGTACTCCTGGAGGAATCGACCGACGAAATTCCACCGCTGGCGGAATTGCTATTGATGTTCGCGGCCCGCGCGGCACACCTCGAAACCCTCATCAGGCCGGCTTTGAGCCGCGGAGAATGGGTAGTCTGCGATCGCTTTATCGATGCGACCTATGCCTATCAAGGGGCGGGGCGAGGCTTATCGTCGGAGGTTATTGAAGCGTTGGCAGAAATCGTGCAACAAGGTCTGCGACCGGATCTGACGATCCTTCTGGATGTCCCGCTGGCGGTGTCTCTGCAGCGGCGGGCTGCCTGGGATCAACGGGACCGGTTTGAACGCGAGCAGGACCCCTTTTTCGCGCGTGTGCAGGCTGCCTACCGCGACATTGCTGCACGCGAGCCGGAGCGCGTGCGGACCGTCGTTACCGACCGACCAATCGAGGAGGTGCAGGCGGACATTGCTGGCATCATGAGCAACTATGTGTAGTAGAAAGTTAAGATTGTTATATAATAAACTGATAATAAAGGATAAAATACTATGATACCGCCCTGGCTAAGCGAGCTGGAGGCGACCCTGGCAGCGGCCGTGGATCGTGGCCGGTTTCCGCACGCCACGTTGATTCACGGCGCTCAAGGCAGCGGACGAAGACACCTGGTGACCAGCCTGGCGGCGCGTTTGCTGCACTTGACCGGCGCTGGCGATCCGGCCGCTGCAACAGAAGGCGATTTGCTCCGGCACCCCGATTTTCTTGGCGTTAACCCGGAACCCGATAAGCAATCCATTTCGGTGGATCAGATCCGGGAACTGATCGAATTTCTGCAACTGACGAGTCATCAGCGCGGTGCCAAGTTGGTGTTGCTGTACCCGGCGGACGCGATGACACTCAATGCCGCGAACGGTCTGCTCAAAACCCTCGAGGAACCGCCCGCCGGCAGCATCATCTTTCTTGTGGCAGAAGTGCTGTCCCGCTTGCCGCCGACGATCATCAGCCGTTGCCAGCGGGTTCGGGTGCCGGTCGCTTCGCCGGAAATTGCGCTGCCGTGGTTGCAGCAAATCGATACCGACCCGGACTGGGCATCGATATTGGAACTCGCTGGCGGCGCGCCGTTACTGGCGCTGGAAATGCACCAAACGGGGCTGACGGATCGGGCCGACGAATTCAATCGGGACCTGGAGGCGCTGATCGGCCGACGGGAGGACGTGATCGCAGTCGCCCAGCGTTGGCTTGGCCGCGACTATGGTTTTGCGCTGCGCTGGCTCTACTGGAAAGTTGCCCTGCGGATCAGGCAACAGCTCGTCGACACGGCCGGAATGGCCCAACGCCCGGATTCGCGAAGCATGCACTTGCAAACCGTAGCTGATGCACCAAACATGGAATCCTGTTTTGGTTATCTGCGGGCCGTGGGCGATCTGGGACGGCTCCAGACCACCGGTATCAATGCCGAAATGAATTTAGTGCGGCTGCTTTTTGCATGGTACGGTGGATTTCACGGGCTAGAGGATGAGTGACGGTGGCTAAACCGGGGTTGTTGACGCTGACGATCAAGGACAAGAGCGCGCTGTACCTTGCCTATATGCCGTTCATTCGCAACGGCGGCTTGTTTATTCCGACCAGCAGCCCCTATCAGCTGGGCGACGAAGTGTTCATGCTGTTAAACCTGATGGGTGAGGAAGAAAAAATCCCTGTCGCCGGACATGTGGTCTGGCTGACTCCCAAGGGAGCGCAGGGTAAGCGAGCTGCCGGTATTGGTGTGCAGTTCAGCGAACAGGATAACGGCGCCACAAGACAGAAGATCGACAACTATCTCGCCGGCGCCCTGGGCGGCGAGAAACCAACGCATACTTTGTAAGCAGGGTCCCAACTCGGTGGTTGGGGCCGTTTGGACGACCAGCCTATTCCTGGTTCAGGTCGGTCAAATTCAGACCACCCTTCAACACCTTGGTCGTAAATCCCTTCTCGTTCATGATAAAGGCGCCGGCAGAACTGCGCCGGCCGGTATCACAACATACGACATAGGTCGTGCCTTCATCCAGCGCGGTCAGCTTTAGCCGAATGAAATACAGTGGGATGTTGATAGCGTCAGCCTCATGGGAACCTTCGAATTCGCTGGGCAGCCGCACATCGAGCCATTTGGCGCCATCGGCAACCAGCTTTTTGGCCTCATCGTAAGGGACCCAGTCGAGCGTGGGCTCATTCAGCAGGGTGTTGAAGTCATCCTTGCCCAGCCGCATCACGGATCCGTCGGTCATCATCGTGATCGTCGCGTTGCGGTTGCTTTCTGATATCAGCGCTTCTTCACCAAAAGTGTCGCCGATGCTGAGTTCAGCCAGCCGGATCCCGTCCTTGTTCAAAGGAGTTTCCCTGGTCACACTGCACTTGCCGCGCACGAGTACGTAGAAAAAATCGCCTGCATCACCTTGTTTGACGATGACGTCGCCGGCCTTGTGATTTACCTGCTGCATACGCATGAAGATAGCCTGGATATTGGCCGGCGGTATCTTGTGAAATGCCTGGGTCTGCAACAGCACCGTCATCCAGTCATCGATGGTCGTTGAAGGATCGATGTTGTCCTGTAGCTCTTTGACTTCATAAATTCCCGTCTGGTCCCACGTCAACATCACGTCGAGAAGATCGGTATCGATCGACAGAAACTCAATCTTGTCATTCGCTCGGGCAGTATGCTTCCTGGGTAGCGACGCCGAGAGCGCGGATCGCGCTATTTCAGTTTCGCCGGTTACCTGGATCGCCTCGTTGGCCTCGCCCTTGAGATCCACGGTACCTGTGACGAGGAAATACGTTCGCTTATCCGTGTCGCCTTCTTTGAACAACGTGGCGCCAGCATCCATTTTGCGAATCGATGTCTTCTTCAGCAACGCTTCAAGATTTTGGCGCTTCAGCCCGCCCAGCGGCGTGAAGCGTTTCAGGACATCAGCTGTTAATTTTGTTGCCATGTCAGAAAAATAGCGTCCGTTACCCGCAGCCGACCAGCGTAGGCTGCGCATATTGTAAGGTCAGAACCGACGCGGTGAAACCCGATATATCCCGCATCAGCATTTCTGCCGCCGTTCGAGTTCTTGCCATCCAGGCGACGGGCGGAAGCGCTGTCCGTATCGGGTCTCGAGTTCTCCAAGGGCTGCTACGATTGGCTCCACCCCCTTTTCGCAAGCGTAATGCAACGGCCCGCCCCGAAATGGCGCGAAACCGGTGCCGAAAATCACGCCTGCATCCACCAGATCAGCGTCTGCGACGACTTTGTCATGGAGGCAGGCTGCAGCCTCGTTCAGCAGGGCGAGCATCAGCCTGTCCTGCAGGTCAGGAGTCATGGATTGCCGGTTCCATCGAGGTTTGACCGGCCGGCCATCCTTATAGGCATAGAAACCCTGGCCCGATTTGCGGCCGAGTTTACCCGCCTGCACGAGTTGCTGCAGGGGGCGTGGGACGTCCCGGTTAACGGTGGCGGCCAGAATCTCCGAAACGTGCAAGGCGATATCGAGGCCGACCGAATCGGCCAGCTCGATCGGACCCATCGGCATGCCGAAATCGGTTGCCGCCGCGTCGATCTCGGTCGGGGTGACACCTTCCGCAATCAGCTCGATGGCCTCGCCCAGGTATGGCGCGAGGACGCGATTGACGAGAAACCCCGGCGTACTGGCAGTCGGCAGCGGAAGTTTTCCAATCTGGCGCGCAAAGGCTGTGGCTGCTGCAATAGCCTCAACAGCGCTCTGTTCTGCTTGAACGACCTCCACCAGTGGCATCAGCGCAACCGGATTGAAGAAATGCAGGCCAATCAGACGGCCGGGCGACTTCAGTCTGCTGGCCAGCTGCTCCAGCGGGATGCTGGAGGTATTTGTTGCGAGTAGCGCACCCGGCTGCATTCGGGCCTCCAGCTGCTGGTACACGGCTTGCTTCGCTTCGAGATCTTCGAAAATCGCCTCGATGATCACGTCTGCCGTGGCGACGCCCGTACCGGAAACATCGGGGATCAGTCGGCTGCGGGCGGCCTCGACCTTTGCCGCGTCTTTAATGCGTCGGGTAAACAAAGCGTCGGCTCGTTCGACAGCCGCCGTGACGTATTTTTCCTCGCGATCCTGAAGGGTGACCTCCAGGCCTCTGAACGCGCACCAGGCAGCAATGTCGCCGCCCATCAAACCGGCGCCGACAACATGCACGTGATTGGCTGGCTCATGCCGCGCGCCGGCGGACTGTTTCAATCGATCCTGCAGAAAGAATACGCGGACCAGGTTCCTTGATGTGGGCGTCGCAATCAGTCGGGCAAAGGAGCGCGCCTCGGCTTCGAAGGCGGCTTCGCCGCGCCCGCCGTACTTATGCCACATATCAATGATCGCGAATGGAGCGGGGTAGAACTCGATTCGGGCCTGTTTGGCGGTTTGTTTCCGCAACTCCGGGGCGACGATCGCGCGCAATGGAGCCAAAGCCAGCAGCCGGTCTATCCAGGGTGCCGATCGTCGCGGCGGTGGCGACCAAATCAGTTTCGCTGCCGCGACGCTCCAGTCTTCCGCACTGACCAGACCGTCCACCAGACCGATTCGCCTTGCCACGCTGGGGC
>JAPUGB010000075.1 GCA_027293165.1 Gammaproteobacteria bacterium | reverse complement strand
GGTGTGGGAACGGCACACCGAGCAGCACTACGTGGCCCCGCGCACCCCGGTGGAACACACGCTGGTGGGGATCTGGGCCGAGTTGCTGGGGGTCACCAAGGTCGGCGTGCACGACGACTTTTTCGACCTCGGCGGCCACTCGCTGCTGGCGACCCAGTTGATGTCGCGGGTTTCAGATTCGATGCAGGTCGGCTTGCCATTGCGGCGGCTGTTCGACGGGCCAACCGTAGCCGCTGTTGCTCAGCATATCGAAGCCGTCCAGTGGGCCTTACAGGATATCTCGGCAAGTGGAACGGGCGACTGATCAATTGGGTCATATTCCTGCGCCATAGGGCCGGTAAAATCAGGGTATGCTATTGAGCACCGCTAGACCGCTTTCAGTCTCCGACCAGCGTGCCACGGTTTAGGTCGGCAAATTCCGCAATCCCGTATACGAGAAAAAATTCATCGACATGGAAGAAAGTTTCAGACAAATCATCGAAGCGATTGGAGACGATCCCAATAGGGAAGGTCTGGTCAGGACACCGGAACGGGCGGCCAAAGCATTTGAATTTCTGACCCAGGGGTATCGGCAGAATATAGATGATCTGATCAATCAAGCGGTTTTCACCTCGGACACCGACGAAATGGTGATCCTCCGAAATATTGAGGTGTATTCACTGTGTGAGCATCACCTCCTTCCGTTCATTGGGAAATGCCACGTCGCTTATCTGCCCGCCGGCAAGGTACTGGGGCTTTCCAAGATCGCCCGCATTGTAGATTTTTTTGCGCGCCGCTTGCAGATCCAGGAGGTATTGACCAAGCAGATTGCCGACTGCGTCAACGATGCCATAGAAGGGAAAGGTGTGGGCGTGGTTATCGAGGCCCAGCACATGTGCATGATGATGCGTGGTGTTGAGAAACAGAACTCAGTGATGACGACATCCTGCATGCTTGGGCATTTCCGTTCCCAGAGCGAAACTCGCAACGAGTTTCTGCGACTGGCTAAACCTTGATTGCTCTATCGGCTTGGCCGCATGGAATCGCTCAGTATTCCGCGAATCATTACGTTTGGTAAAAACGCTTCGTCCATATCGGGGGCTAGCGCACCGGTCCGGACGATGACCAGTCCGCGTGACGGAACGATGTATACCCGTTGGCCTCCGAACCCGTCGAAATAAATCACGTCGGGAGCAGCGAACGGTTCGGACTGGAACACCCGTACCGTGGTTTTTCGATTGTAGTAGCGGAATTCCTCGAATTCATTGCCCAGCCAGGTCAGGTAGCCGTAGTTCGGGTTGTGTTCGCCGGGGTTAACGATCTGGCGCATCCAGTCGGCCGGCACAACTTGCTGACCGGCCATACGGCCCTCGTCCAGGTGCAGCAGGCCAAGGTGCAGCCATGTTCGCGCCGTCGCATTGAGACAGCAGAAAATTCGAGCCATTCGGTGTTCTTCTGAGTCCAAAACGACCGCTGCATCGGGTACGCCGAGTCGCTGCCACAGCGCCTCGGATAGGTATTGCGCGTAGCGCTTTCCAGTCGCACGCTCGACGATCAATCCCAGGTTTTGCGGATTGACGCTGTTGTAGTCGAAACGCGAGCCGGGTTCGACCTCAATCGGTTGATTCAGCGCTACCGGCTTTACATCCGGGCCAAATATCAATCGAAAAAATCCACTCAGGGGATTAAATCCAAAAGTCGGGAAATCTATGCCACTGTTTTGCTGCAGCATGTGCTTTATCGTGATCTTGGCCCGCTCATCGTCGGCCCATTCGACTAGATATGTTGCTGCCGGTTCGTCAACCGAGGCGATATATCCCTGTTCAATCGCGATTCCGATCAGCATCGCCAGCACGGATTTATGCATCGACTGGGTCGGCGTAAAGCTGTCGCCATCGTGTCCCGGATAGTAATGCTCCAGCTGGATGGCTCGATCGTGATAAACAATCAGCGCATGAGAATCGTTTTGCTCTCCAAACGCGATGGCTGCCGTTAGCGCCGTGTCGCTTATTGACCGACCTTCCGTCGCCGCCGCAGGAACAACGATTATCTGGCCACCGGCAACTTGTTCCTCTGGCCCCAGGTCCATGGTCAAGATGCGCAGGGTCAAGACCGGGTTGGCAATGAACATCACGGCCAGACCGCCCACGATCAGAATTACGATGCCAAGCAGGACGCGTTTGATGGTCTTAAAAATGAATTTCATTCGACGGACTCCGGCGCGCATCTATGATACTCGCCACTTTCCGAATTGACAGCAGCGGGTCAGACGGTTGACTAAGATTCGGGTCAATGGCCGATCCCATTCGGTTCGTTTAGCATGCGCATGGCGTTCGCCGCAGCTAGGCGTACGTTTGATCAAACTAGGAGCTGTATAAATTGCAATGCAAAGGATGTCATTGAAGCGCGCGAGTTTTCACTTCGCCGCATTATCGATACTGGCTGCTGTTACAGCTGCCGAGACCACTCCGCAGGATTCGACCGAGGCTCCGCTCGTAATTCTTGGTGCAAGGCTCGTTGATACCTCGGTCGCCGGGTCCGGCGAACCCGTGACCGTTCTGGTGCAAGATCAGATCATTCATGCCGTTGCCGGCGAAGTTGAAATTCCGTCTGACGCACGCGTCATCGATGCCCGGGGTAAATACCTGCTGCCTGGCCTTGCCGATATGCACAATCATTTGCGCAGTGGAACCTTCCTGCCGGGGGACAAGCCGGCGGAAATTCTGCAGCAAATGTTGCCCTGGGGAATTACTACGGTGTTTGACCCGGCCGTACATGGAGCTGCCTATCAGCTGCTGCGCGATGAGATCGGCAAGGATCCGGACGCTTATCCTCGCGTTTTCCTGACTGCAGGGCTGTTTACCGCGCCGAAGGGATGGGGGAGGGGGCATCAGCCGCTTAGCGCCGCAGAGGGCCGAACCGTGGTGCAGTCGATGCAAGCATCCGGATCAGATGCCGTGAAGCTGATGTATGACGATATGAGTTGGGCGACCACCCGACCGTTTGCAGTGCTCGACCGTGCCGTCATGGCCGCCATCATCGACGAGGCTCATAGGCTCGGCATGAAAGCCTTTGTCCACGCGCCGGTGCTTGAACTGGCCGCCGAGGCAGTGGAGGCCAATGTCGATTGCCTGCTGCATGGAATTATTAGCGATCCTGTCAGCCCGGAATTTATCGAATCGATGCTGGAGCACGGCACTTGTTATATGTCGACGCTGACGATGTTTCATACCAATGCAGGGTATGCAGCCTGGGCGGACCGGCTCGAGGAATTCGACAAATATGAGCAGCTGGATCCGGCAATTCTCGACGCCTTTCGCTTGCCGGCCGTGCAGGGTGGCACCGCACGGCTGGACAACACAGCATATGCGGCGCGACAGTTGCCGGTGCTGCGCGAAAATCTGCTGCGGGTCGCGAACGCGGGTGTGCCCATTGTGATCGGAACCGACACCGGCATCCCCGGAGTTTTGCCCGGTATCGCCCTTCAATTGGAACTCGTCATGCATGTCGATGCGGGACTTTCGCCCCGTCAGGCTCTGAATGCTGCCACCCGGAATGCGGCCGCGATGCTGGATCAGGCGAGTGTGTTCGGCTCGATTGAGCCAGGCCTGGCCGCCGACATCCTGATACTCGATGCCAATCCTTTGGAAGACATTCGGAATATTCGCGATATTTATCGGGTTATTCATGCAGGCCGCGTTTATGATCCGGAGCTAGCCCGCTGAAACCGCCTCGAAAACCACGCCGATCGGTGGGGCCATGCAGCGTGGTGCGATATGATGATCGCTTCGAGTCGGTGCGGGTGACTATTCGCCCCAGTTTTTCAATAGTCCCGGAGGGTACTGGTGTCAGAGAAACCGGTTTTCTGGTTGGGAGGTAAACCCGGTCTAGCCGGTGCTCCGAAGACCGGAATTGAACAGGATCAGGCGTTCGCCGCAGCGCTCCGGCAGACTTGTGAATCAAATGGATTCAAAGTCAGGGACTATGTGGCGGCCCAAGGGGCATTCGGCAGTTGGCTCGTGCATCTGAGCAAAGATGGGCGCAAGCAACGCCTGGTGTGGAACGGTAAAGAAAACCAGTTACTGTTCGAGCAGGCACTCGAGCCGGGCGGCTGGACGGAGTTGTGTACGAGCGCGGTCACCGAACAGGACGGGGACGGATTTATCGCTGCTGCTCAGTCCCTCCTGGCAACAGACGTCGATCCCAACACCTGATCCGCGCTCGAATTGCTGGTGGGGATGAAGCTGGAGATCAAGCCGATTCCACATCGGCCAGAAATTCACGCACCACTCTGACCGATTCATCGGTGCCGAGTTCGGGTGAGGCAACCTTTGCAGGTCCAAGCAGCGCTATCCTGGTCTCGGGATGCGTTTCCTTGACGCGCTCCATGTATGGAACAAAGAAGTCATCCTCGGCCGACATGACGAACATCGGACAGACAACCTTTGCCATTACTGCCGGGTAATCCTGGTCCCAGATTGCGGCGAATGCCTGGTCACGCCCCTGCATGGCCCGCATCGCGCCGACAAATTCCCGGTGTACAAGTTCGGGGTCGAATTCGGCAAAAAGACCACGTATCACCTGCCAGGTTTCGCTTAAGTACCTTCCATCCGCGTCGGGCAGGACGGCATCAGCAACCATCCCGCGAAACTGCTCGCGTTCATTCGCTGTCAGGTAGGCAACACCGTTCAGCATTAATGAGCGAGTCCGGTCAGTAAGCGACGCCGCAATTTCAGTCGCCAGATGCGTTCCGGTGTGATGGCCGAAGAGGTGAAACGCTTCGATATTCAGGCCGTCGATCGCCTCGATCAGCCAGTTGCGATAATCAGTGACGGACGGCCACCCAGGCGGCTCGAATGAGCCACCAAATCCGGGCGTATCCAGTGCGTACATCGGGCGGTCGCCGGCCATACTGATCATCATTTGTTCAAAAGTTGCCGAACTGGCCGGTGTTCGATGCAGGAAGATCAATGCAACACCATCCCCAGCAACACAGCGGTAGTGAATCTGTCCGTCAGCGATGTCGATGTAAGCTTTTTTGATGGCCATGTTATTTGTAATTTCTTAATGCGTGAATTTGCAGCATATGGCCTGATATGGCCCGCCGCAAACGGCCAGCGAAACACTGGTTCGAGCAACGGCGGCTGCCGGTAATACGAATGTCAACGGGAAACCAAAAATTCCCGGACGGCAGCGGTGAGTTCGTCCAGATGCCGATCGGTGTGCGCGGTGGATAGAAAACCGACTTCAAATGGACTGGGGGGCAGGTAAATTCCGTTGCCGAGCATATGGTGAAAGAAGGCACCATAGCGTTTGGCAGCCGTTTCAGGAATTTTCGCGGGAGACCGGACAATGCCGTCCGGCGTGTCTGCTTGCCCAAGGCCCAGCCAGAACATGGAACCTTGTTGCTGCACCAGCAGACCCGCTACGTCAGTGAGGCCGCTGCTCAGGCGGCCGGCGCGCTCATCCAATTCGCGATAGGCGGATCCGTTCTGCAACTTTCGCAGCGTGACGAGTCCCGCAACCATGGCAACGGGGTTCGCGCTGAGTGTTCCGGCCTGATACACAGGACCTTCAGGTGCCAATAAATCCATCAAGTCGCCGCGGCCGCCGACGGCGCCGACCGGAAAGCCAGCGCCGATGATTTTTCCGTAGGTTACGAGATCGGGACGCATATCGGCGATTTCGGCGAAACCGCCAAAGGCGAGCCGGAACCCGGTAATCACCTCATCGAATATCAGCAATGCGTCGTGGCGGTGAAGTTGATCGGCGAGTTTTTGGAGAAACGCGCCGGTTTGCGGGAGCAGACCATAGTTTGCCGGCAGGGGCTCGATGATCGCCGCTGCGATGTCGTCTCCTTGGCAGTCGAACAGCTGTTCCAGGCCCGGTATATCGTCCAGCTGTGCCACCAGCGTATCTGCGGCAACACTTTCGGGGACACCTGCGCTGCCCGCGTCGCCGCGTCCGGCTAGCCCTGAGCCCGCGCGTATCAACATCGCATCCGAGTGGCCGTGATAACAACCGTCAAATTTTAGAATCTTGCTCCGGCCTGTCGCGGCGCGCGCCAGTCTGATCGCTGTCATGACGGCTTCTGTTCCGGAGTTTAGGAAACGGATGCGCTCGACCCAGGCAATCGATTCGGTGATCA
>JAPUGB010000074.1 GCA_027293165.1 Gammaproteobacteria bacterium | reverse complement strand
AGGAAATGAACGGAATGGAGGCAAGGGCAATGCCCGCCCCTCCAGTAACAGCGGTGGCAACAGCTAGAAAATGACGTCTATTGCGGTCAACGTCATCCGTCATAATGGCACTCCCGTATGCCAACCTAGGGCGGTCGTTTTTTGCTTTACCCGAAAACTGGTAGATTTGCAGCAGACCCTTTTTGCCGTCAGGATGGCGGTCGAATCGGGGCTGGGTGCGGAACCAGTGGCGCATTATACACGCGGCTGCTCAGAATTGGCTAGGCGCTGCCGGGAAACGTAGTCAGTCCCCCAATGATCCAGCGTGATCCGAGGATGTCGTGTGGCCCGACTCAAATCGGCTCTGATTTTTCTATTGCAGTCCGTAATCGTCGGCCTGGCTGCCGCATTTCTCGTGGTCCTGATCCGGCCGCAATGGCTGCCGATTGTCGGCGGCAACAGTGAAAACAGCTCCGGTAAGGCGATCTCCTATGCCGACGCGGTCGATATCAGTGCGCCGGCGGTCGCGAACATTTATGCAAAGCAACTCGTACAGGCCAGCGTCACACCCGATGCGCGAAGCCGCTTTCGATTGAACACCAACCTCGGGTCCGCCGTGGTCATCGACCCCGAGGGATATCTGGTCACAAACTGGCACGTTATCAGTGGTGCTACGGAGATTCGTGTGCAAATGTCGGACGGGCGCATCGCCAATCCGCAACTTGTCGGCTATGACGCGGAGACCGATCTCGCGCTCCTGAAAGTCGATCTCGGTACATTGCCGGCCATGCCGCTGGGCCGATCCGACCAGCTCCGAATCGGCGATGTCGTGCTTGCGATTGGTAATCCCTACGGGCTGAGCATGACCGTCACGCAGGGAATCGTGAGTGCGACAGGGCGCAGCCTTCTCGGCTTGTCGACATTTGAAAATTTTATTCAGACAGACGCTGCGATCAACGAGGGCAACTCCGGCGGCGCGCTCGTGAATTCTTCGGGGCAGCTTGTTGGCATAAATACAGCTGTGCTGGCACAGGATGCCGGTACGTCCGGTATAAGTTTCGCGATTCCTGTCGATCTCGTTCGCGGCGTTGTGGAAGAGATCAAGAGAAACGGCAGGGTCATTCGCGGCTGGCTTGGTGTTGAGCCTGACGACCTCACCCGGGCCGAATTTCAAGCACTGGGATTGGATCCGAACGCCGGCATCCTGTTGTCTCGTGTTTACGAGGGCGGTCCGGCGGCCGCAGCCGGGCTCAGGCGGAACGATGTGATTCTCTCGATCAACGGTGAACCCATACGTAGCGGACAGCAGGCACGCTTGCTCGTGGCTGGTTTGCGCCCGGGCGATAAGGTTGACCTGGTGGGCTGGCGAGACGGGCGTCGTTTCACGACGACGATGCTGGCCGGTGAACGCCGGCGCGAACGCTGAAATTCGCTCGTCAATTCCAGCGCCCGTCAGGAGGAGCTCTAAAAGCCAGGTACCCGGCGAATGGATGCCCCTAATTGATTCAGCTTTTCCTCGATGCGTTCGTAACCTCGGTCGACATGATAGATTCGGTCGACCACGGTTTCTCCCTCGGCTGCAAGGCCGGCCAGGACCAGTCCGGCTGAAGCGCGAAGATCAGTCGCCATAACAGGCGCCGCAGTCAATCGCTCAACCCCCGTCGATATCGCCATATTGCCTTCGATCCGAATGTCAGCACCCATGCGTTGCAGTTCGAGCACGTGTTGAAACCGGTTTTCGAACACGGTTTCCGTGACTGTGCCAACACCTTCAGCCGTTGCGTTCATCGCACAGAACTGTGCCTGCATATCAGTCGGGAAGGCAGGATATGGCAAAGTACGAATATCGACCGCCCTCGGCCGTTTACCGGTCATATCGAGTTCTATCCAGTCATCGCCAATCGCAATTGATGCACCTGCTTCCTGCAGTTTGACAAGCACGGCTTCGAGACAGTCCGGAGACGTCCGTTTCAGCCGCACTCTGCCGCCGGTCATTGCCGCGGCCACAAGATAGGTACCGGTTTCGATCCGGTCAGGCAACACTTCGTAGCTGGTCCCGCCGACCCCATCGACGCCCTCGATCCGGATCGTGCCGCTGCCGGCACCCGTGATTTTCGCGCCCATCTTATTCAGAAAATTCGCGAGATCACTGACCTCGGGTTCCCGTGCAGCGTTTTCGAGGACTGTCTCGCCATCGGCAAGTACAGCCGCCATCATCAGATTTTCAGTCCCGGTAACCGTGACCATGTCGAACACGATGTGTGCACCCCTGAGGCGGTCAGCCCTCGCCCTGATGTATCCGTTTTCCACTTTGATGTCGGCGCCCATCGACTGCAGTCCCTGCACGTGGAGATTGACCGGTCTCGCTCCGATAGCACAACCACCCGGCAGCGACACATCGGCCTCACCGAATCGGCTGACCAGCGGCCCGAGTACCAGGATAGATGCCCGCATCGTCTTGACGAGCTCGTACGGCGCGCAGCGTTCACTGATATCACTGTTGTCGACTGCAATATTGAGTTTGTCATCAACAGTCACCATGGCGCCCATACTCTGCAGGAGCGCAATGATCGTCGTTACGTCATTCAGATGGGGCACATTACATACGGTCACTGTATCCGAGGTCAGCAAGGTGCCAGCCAGAATAGGCAAGCTTGCGTTTTTCGCGCCCGATATCGAAATCTCCCCCTCGAGCCGGGTTCCTCCGCGTATGAGTAATTTGTCCAATGCCGTATCAGGCCTGACTCGCCGACTCCAGTTTGCTCCATTCCCCCGGCGTGTGTGCGCGAATCGATAGTGCGTGGATTTCATTGCCCATCAGCGTTCCCAGGCATTCATATATCAGCTGATGGCGCTGCATCGGACGCTTGCCGTCGAACGCTTCCGCCACAACTATGGCCTCGAAGTGCGTATTGTCGTCAGACTGCACCGTAACGCTGGCGTTCGGCAGACCAGCTTCGATCAGTGCGGCGATCTCTGATGGATCCATAATTTCTGTTGTTCACGAGTGGCCCTGGATCGCGCAGTTTAACAAAACCGGGAGGCAGCCCAACACGCTTTGCTGATTGTGTATTATTGGCGTCCCGGGCCGCTTTTGCGAATAGCCGGGTTCCGGTAACAAATAGCGCGGACTGCTGGTCTGAATTGCCCGCGGGCCGCTATGACAATAGTGATCAAAACATCTGAAATATGCTTGGCAACTTTGCTGAACTTATTGTTGGCCTGCTCCTCCTGATCTGGGGGGCCGACCGGCTGGTCTACGGTGCCGCGGCCACCGCGAGAAACCTTGGTGTAGCGCCGCTGCTCATCGGCCTGACCATTGTGGCATTAGCCAGCTCGGCGCCGGTAGTGCTGGTATCCATCATCGCCGCAATCCGGGGGGAAACGGACCTGGCGGTAGGCACCGCCATCGGTTCGAACATTGCCAATATAGGGCTGGTGCTGGGCAGCGTCGCCCTGATAAGGCCAATCGAGATGACATCCGCGACGCTGCGACGTGAAATGCCGGCGCTGCT
>JAPUGB010000073.1 GCA_027293165.1 Gammaproteobacteria bacterium | reverse complement strand
CGCGCCCTCGTTCCGCGCATGATCGAGCGCGGCGGCGGTTACCTCGTTAATATCGCATCGGCTGCCGGGCTTCTCGCGCAGATCGGTGATGGCGCCTATACCGCGACCAAACATGCGGCGGTCGGTTTCGCCGAGTCACTCGCCATAACGCACGGAGAGCAGGGCATTCATGTATCGGTGGTCTGCCCGCAGGCAGTTGCAACGCGCATGATCGGCATTGAAGACGATTCTGATTCACTCGACGGCGGCTTCGCCGGCAACGACGTCGACGGCATTCTTACGCCGGCGACGGTGGCGGACTGCATCATCGATGGTGTTGCGGCGGGCCGATTCCTGATCCTGCCGCATCCGCAGGTTGCCACGTATTTTCAACGCAAAGCCAGCGATCACGACCGGTGGATAAGCGGAATGCAACGCTTTCGCCGCAAGCTATCGGGAGAATAGTGTGACGACGGATCTGTCAGGAAAAATCGCGCTGGTCAATGGTGCTTCGCGCGGCATCGGCGAGGCCATCGCGCGCGGCCTGGCGGCGAGCGGTGCGACGGTCGTCCTGAGCAGCCGCAAGCTGGCGGGCGTGCAGGCGGTTGCCGATGCGATCGGCAAATCCGGCGGCAACGCAGTCGCCAAAGCCTGTCATGCCGGCCACCTGGCCGAAATCGAGGCGCTCATGGGTTTTGTTCGCGACGAGTTCGGTCGGCTGGATATTCTGATCAACAACGCAGCGACCAATCCTCATTACGGCCCGGCAACCGAATTGCCCCCCGGCGCTTTCGACAAGACCGTGGACGTGAACCTGAAGGGCCCGTATTACATGACGAGCCTCGCGATACCGCTCATGCTCGAGAACGGTTCCGGCGCCATCGTCAACGTCGCATCCATCGCCGCGCTGATGTCGATGCCCGGACAGGCCGTTTATTCGATGACCAAGGCCGGACTCGTCAGCCTGACGAAATCCTTCGCGAAGGAATACGGACAACAGGGCATTCGTGTCAATGCGATTCTGCCCGGTATCGTTGAGACACGATTTGCAAAAGCGCTGATCGACGATCCGCGTGTACAGAAAATGCTATCCGGCCTGCCGGTGCCCAGGGCGGGACAACCCGACGACATGGTTGCCGGAGTTCTCTACCTGGTCTCCGACGAAGCTGCGTACACAACCGGGACCACGCTCGTCATGGATGGCGGCGCAACGCTGGGCTAACGTTGCAGACTCTGAAAGTTTGTGAATTGATGAGGTAGGGCACGAGGTGAAATAGCTCAGACCTGACCGTATGGACAGTGTCAGAATCGATCGGGTTCGAACGGCATCCCAAAGCGGTCGTTCAATCGCCATCACAATAAGCAAAATGAAGGGCAGAAAACTACCAAAAACAGACGGTAGTCAGGGTAGCGGCAGTTGCAGTACAACACGCTTTTCAGGAAGTGCAGGCCACAAGGTTATCTCATGCGAATGGGTGTAATACTCGCCCAAATATGCCTTCGCCCAGTCGCCGCTGCTTACGGCCTTTTCCAACCCAGAATCTGTTTTGTAGCCAACCAAATCTTCGCGAGCAAAGAAGCTAATGAAGTATTCATCGGGAGGCCCATCAAACTGAGCGAATATCTCAGTAACCAGCTGGCCTATCTGCTCGGCATTCATTTCACCGACGCTTGGGCACACGACGAATATCCGACTATTCCGTTCATCGTAACGCACGATATGTGAGCAATTACCACGTCCATCTGCAAACGAGATCGTGGAAAATATGCAAAGCGTTATCGAAATCAGAATCGTGTTCCGCACATATGCTCCAACGGCGGCTTTGGGTCGTCAGCGGCCCCTCAGAACTCTACCATCCCAGCGACCGCTGTTGCGTGTGAAGCGGTCGCTCGGCAACGATTTTTCCGAAGTCCAAAATCGAACGGCAGCTTTTCCCGAAAGCGGACGTTCAGATACAGCTATAACCGTTGAATTTAGGGGCCGCTTTCGGCCAATTGCGGACGTCGCGATGAGTCAGTTTTTAACGCCCGTAGCAAACCGTTCGCAGGTTCCCTCGGCGGGCTGCCAGACAGCCGCGTAGGGATTGTCGGTGCAGACGATGGTGAGAAACCTTTCGCGTTCGCGGGCCTGCCGAGTCTCCTGCATCTTGCGGATGGGCGCAAAACCCGGATCGTCATATAACACTTGCAGATAGGCTTCTCTTTGCGGGATGAAAGCGCCGTCTTCCACCCCCCTGGCAATCAGCGCCAGGCCCCTCTCGCGCTCACCCGACAGATAGGCCGCGAAGCCCTCTTCATAGTCAATACCCCATAACGCGCCGCCCCTGATCAGGCCGGCCTCGCGATAGCGACGCACATTGTCCCTTATCGCTGCCACGAGTTCGCCGACCTCGGCCTCTTTACCTGCATCGCGGCGGATGACGATCAATGCTGCTGCGCTATCGGTTCGTAACAGACCGCGATACATCGACGTGATCCGTCCGCCGCTTCGTTGCCACATCTCCTCCAGAATGGGCCGGGCGCGTGCGTAATCACCGGCGCTGGCGAGCGCTAGCCCCAGATCGTGGCGGTTCCAAAGAGAATCGGGCTCGTCGGCAACGCGTGCCTCCGCGACCGTAACCGCGTCATCGGGTTTGCCCAACATTCTTAGTGCAAGGGGTCCTGGCGACTCCGAAATGGCGAGCGCTTCTTTCTCAAGGCCGATGGCGGCGAAGTACCAGGACAACACCGTCCGCCGCACCCTTTCCGGATCGATTCGGAAGGCCTCCAAATCTCCCAGCACCGCATAGGCCCATTTGCCGCCGACGGACGCCAGTCGACCCCGCATTGTGGCGTAAAGGCTCGGGGAGATGGAAGCAAACTTCTCAATTTCCCGGTCGGCCTCGGCCAGCCGATTTCTGGCAATCAAGCCGCCTACGTAGTTATGGTGGGTCGGGAGCGACAGCGGATCGAGCCGTAGCCCCTTCTCGTGCGCGGCAAAGGACTCGTCATAATGCCCCATGAAAATACTGCCGATTCCCAGCCAGGTGTATACGATGGAATAGTTAGGGTTGAGCTGGATCGCCTGCTCGAAATGTGTCAAGGCTTCTTCAAAATTCCCCTGGATCAACAAGACGTGACCGGTGGCGGCGTGGGCTTCGGCGAGGTTTGGATCAAGGGCCATCGCC
>JAPUGB010000072.1 GCA_027293165.1 Gammaproteobacteria bacterium | reverse complement strand
TCAGTCACTGGCGGAACTCCTCGATGATAAAAATTAGTATTAGTCGTTAATAAGCGACGTCGCGGCCATTATATCCACTGTCCGGGCCCTGCACATCAAGCTTTTCGACCCATCTGGCCAACGTCTGGATGGGCGGATCTGTCCGATTCGCCGGGTCGGCCGCCGGACCGAGGGGAGTCGAATCCGGAATGCGGGCAGACTGCGGCACTGGCTGGCAATCGGCGCCACCAGCTATTAATGTGCGGTACCCGTCTTGCTCGCGACGGGCCGGCGGCGCAAGGCTGCCAGACGGGGGTTCAGAGGGGAACAGCGACCATGACCGAGTTCGAATTCTGGAAATTCCTGCATGTGCTGATGTTCGTCGGCTGGGTTGGCGCCGACATGGGGGTATTTCTGTCGGCCAAGAAGGCAACTGACCCCAGTTTGCCGTTTGAAACCCGGATGCTGCTGCTGCACATTGCGCTGCGAATCGAACTGGTGCCGCGCACCATGTGGAAGGCTGCATTGCCGCTGGGAGTCATGCTGTCGGTCGACATGGACCTGCTGGATCTCAGCACGGCGGGAGTTTGGGCCGTCTGGCTGTTCTCGCTGGTTTGGTGGGGCTTCAGCATGAGTGGTGCGATCTATTACGACCGCCCGATCGGCCACAGGCTTGCGAATATCGCGAATACGATTACCGGCGGCGTTGGCGTTGGATTGATCGTAATAGCGATCGCATCGTTCATGGGTAACGGCCCGTTCGATCCTGCCGCCACCTGGTTGATATGGAAGGTCGGCCTCTATGGCCTGATCAACCTGACCTGCCTGGGCATCGTCATCTCGTTCGACCCGATGGCGGCTGCTTTCGGACAGCTCGCGGTGGAAGGGTCGACGCCGGAAATCGAAGGCCTGGTGATGCGGACCTTCAATATATCGATCTACCCGATTTGGACGACCTACGCGCTGGTTGTATTCGTGGCATTTGTCGCCACGACCAAATTTATTTAGGCGGTCCGGAACGGACGATCAAAGGCTGCCGATCGGCTTCGCCGGTTGCAGTAGCTGTGCGGCGGCCTCCGCTTCAGCGTTTTCCACTTCAACCGAACCGGGCTGCACGATGCCGAGTCCGGCTTCGATGATCAGCCCGGCCCAGATTGCGATGAACATTGGACGAGCCCGGCCCAGGCTACCGGCCATCGACGCATTGAGTGCCTCCGACGCTCCGGTGGATTCGAGCTGGCGCAGGCCGTCAATGAACGGCATCAACTGAATGCGCATGATCAGGCCAAAAAACACGATGGCTGCAAAGATCAGCAGTTTCCATGCCACCCACGGCGCCGCCACGAGCCGGTCGGTGCCGACCGAATACGACACAGAAACAATGATTGCCAGGATCAGGCCCCAGCGAAACCAGAAATCGAGCCGGTTCACGGTTGCACCCAAAGCCGTTCCCTCACGGAAATAGCTGATCAACACCATCGCCAGCCAGACCGGGCCGAGCAGAACGATTCCGACCATCTGCCAGGTCGGATGCTCGATGCCGACGACTTCAGTCAGTATGCCGCCGATAGTCAGCATCAGGCTGATGCAGATGCGGGGCATCAGGTCGATCGTGTGCATCATTTTGCCGGCCGTGACCCGTTGCGAGTCCGTCAGGTCGGGTTGAGCGGCCTTGTGGCTCCAGATATACACGCCAATATCGGGCCCTAGCCAGAAGACGAACAGCAATTCGTGCAAGACCAGCACGATTTCATAGCCGCTGATGATGTAGTCGGTCTCGGTTGACGGCAATGCATAAAGCGGTGCGGCCAACGTCGACGCGATAATCAGCAGCAAGAAAATGCGCGTGCGCTGCATCAATATTCCCCAGCGAAAAGTCAGATCGATTGCTTGCCCGGCTGGGTTGCGAGCGGTGATGCGGATTGCCCGCCACTTGTCTGCGGCCCTTCGCCACCTCGCCGGATGATGCTTTGCCCGGGCGCTACGATTCGAATCCAAATTGCACACCCCAGCAAAAAGACCTGATAGACGCCAGCGGCGACGAACGGCGCGCTCGGGCCAATGGCATCATAGAGCCGACCGCCGCCAGCCGTGAAAATCAATATACCGATGGCGCCCCACATGCTACTCGCCGCAATGATGCTGCCGCGCTCTTTGACGGGCGCTTCCTGACCAATCAGGGTCAGCGATGCCTTCAGCATAAAGCTGGAGCCGAGCGCAATGACGATGAAAAACGGCAGCATCTCGAAGTCCAGCGGCGACGTAACGAAACCCATTGACAGATAGCCAACACTTGCAAAAATCAGCGCGATGACGGTCGCGGTAACCCGATTGACCCGATCGATGAACCATCCGGCTCCCGGCGCCACCGCCATGCTGACGCCCTGCATAATTGCCAACATGATTCCATACTGCGCCATCGAAGCCGCTGGGCTCAGCCCTCGTTCTCCACCGTCGTGGATAGCCCAGAGCGCCAGGAACATTCCCTTGATGACCAGATCCGAACGCGCGGCGAACGCTGACGCATACGCCAGTGCGATCCGGGGGTTTCTGCCATGCTTCAGGCCGCTAATAAACAGAGTCACGGCACCGGCGCGATCACGCTTTTTAACCGGCGTGCCGGGCGCAAGACCGAATCGAGCCGCGACCGCCGCAACAATACACAAGCACGCGGCGACCAGGTACATCGCCTTGCCGCCCTCCACTGGATCGAAGCCGTAATTTTCGTCCATGAACAGGGGGATACGCATAATCACGGCGGCCACGAAGATGGTCCCGAATATGTTGAACATGCTCGTATAAGCGATTAATTTGCCGCGTGAGTTCTCGGCCGGGTAGTCGTTGCTGAGCGTAGCAATCGCCCCGGCCGCAGCCGCCATGCCGACGGCAAAAATCAGACGGGCACCCAGCAGTTCGATCCAGTCGGTCGCGAATGGGGCCAGGCCGTAGCCTAAGCCAATAAACAGGATTCCGATTATGTAGACTGGCCGTCTGCCGATCCGGTCGGTCAGCACACCGAAAGGCACGAACAGCAGGATCGCGGTGAGCTCGGTCCACATCGATATGTCGCCCGCTATCGTGCCCTGCTCGCCGCGTGGGATTCCCAGATGTTCGGTCAGCAGGTAGTTCTGCAGGATGCTGGCGCCGGCGAGCACCGTCACACCGACAAACGCACAAAAGAACTTCGTATTGACGTTCAGCCAGGTGATTCCGGGCGCCAGCTCGAGGGCGAAATTGTCCCGCAGCCAGATATATTGCTTCGACCGCCTGATTCGGTTGACGAGGCCGTTCGGGCCAATCTTCTCCGTCTGCGGGTTTGCAATCACCGCTTTACCCCCTGCTCGGCAGTATTCAGGATCTTCGCCGGATATTACAGCAACGTGCCTGATCGACCTAAACAACTACCGTCCGGGCCGACCGGGTGATGGCTGCCCCGATTGCTTCGGGTTGGCAGGTTGAGTATCGGGGTCGTAACGACGAACGCAGGCCCTAAGGGGTGGTGGGGGCACTAGGGATTGAACCTAGGACCAATGGCTTAAAAGGCCACTGCTCTACCGCTGAGCTATACCCCCATCGGAACCGAGGTTTTGCTGATGCCAGCAACGCTACCGCTACCTACAGGTTCGCGGCGAACCGCCATCGGCTTGGGCCGCGGATCATACCCGAAGACCGGCAAATCACAAACCACGCTGGCGCCGACGACCTTACTCGACGAAGTACCGGGTCGGATCTGCGACACCAGCCGATTCAAAGCCATCCTTTCTGAGCCGGCAGGCGTCGCAGTGACCGCAGGCCGCCCCGTCGGCATCGGCCCTATAACAGGACACAGTGGCCGCATAGTCGACTCCGAGCCGCAGCCCGGTCTCGATAATTTGTCGCTTAGACATGCCGATCAAAGGCGTGCGGATCTCCACCAACTGGCCTTCGACTGCACGCTTGGTTGCGAGATTTGCCATACGCTGAAACGCCGCGACGTACTCGGGTCGACAGTCCGGGTAGCCGGAATAATCGATGGCATTGATTCCAACGTATATCGCATCGGCTTCCAATACCTCTGCCCAAGCGAGGCCATAGGACAAGAAAACCGTATTCCGGGCGGGCACATAGGTGATGGGTATACCCTCCCCGCCGCTC
>JAPUGB010000071.1 GCA_027293165.1 Gammaproteobacteria bacterium | reverse complement strand
GGGTGCCCAGTCCTCGGCACCATAACAAGGCCCCTGCCAGTGCCAAAATACGGTAGATTCCCACAACAGCCCGTCGGTGGCGTAGCCGAGCGGCGAATGTACCGCGCTGCTGCCCGCCACGTAGCGCTGCGTCGCAGCGTTGAATTTGAAGCCGCCGCTGACGTCACTCGCGTCGAGCGCCTGTATCATGAGTGCACCGTTCCGATATTCGCCCAGCGCGCCCGGAGTGTTCTTTCTCACACAGCCGGTCACTGTTGGAATAAGGTCACCATTAAGGATCGCGAAAGCATCAAAGCTAAGCTTCAGGCTGTGGAGTTGCGTCACGCCGGCTAACTCCTCTGCCGTGGTCGGTTTGTCCAACTTGAACCGCGGGAAGGCCTCATCCGGCCCCAACGTGCCGGACAGATAGCGAAGCAGCAACGCGCGATAATCGCGGACGCTGATGCTGGTGCTGTTGATCTCGAGGACACCGCCCGGCGACAGATCGTCATTGGAGATGGTCAGAATGAAATCGGTGCTTGATGCTACGCCATTTTCAGCGTTCGTAATTTCGTACAGCGGACTGCCGTTTCCGTCCGGCAGACTGAAGTAGTCGATGCTCGTAAGATCGTGTTTGTCATCCCATTCGTGGACGTGGCCATCCGTTACGCCGCCATCGAACGGATAGGTGAGATGGGCCGTATCGAGGTCGAAATGACCGCCCAGCAATCCCGGATCGTCCGGAAATTCGACGACACCCGGCGAGATTGCAACGAGGTGGTTGATCAACGCCGAGTTACTACCAACGTTCAGGGTGCCAATCACCGGCCGCGATGCCAAGCCGAAGTTCTGATACTGGCCAACCACTCGGTCTTCGGGGACGTCCGCGATCACTCCATCAGCGTTGCCGTCCACATTATCCTCCACATTCAGAACGAAATCCGTATTGACATCGACAATGGTCTTTCTCGGCGCCCCGCCAGACAGTGCGTCGAGCTGCATGAACCAGTTTTCGCCGGTGGGAATCGTTGGATTGACCGTGATGAATGCGACACGACCGTCGCGCAACAGCAAGTCCTGAATGACCCGCTCGCCCTTATCCAGCGACGTGGCCCCGGTAATTTCCATCGGCGTCATCCAACCGCGATTCACCGACCAATCGGGCGTGTTGGCCGTTGCGACGCGCGTGGCTTCACCCGACGCATGAATCCTGCTTGCGAGCTGCTGCGGAACCAGAAGCGCAGAACTGATCGGTACGCTGCCAGCAGCGGCCCAGTCGTTATCCCAGATGCCGTACACAGCCTGGGTCGTCTTGTCGATGCCATCAGTCGTGCTCAGAAAACGCCCGGTACCGATATACACCATGACACCGCCCTCCGGATGGTGGCCGACCTCCGGCGCGGTAGTGATCGCTTGCCGCACACCGTCCGCCAGCGCAGTTCGAAACAGCGGCTGGCCGCTGTAGGCGACCGACCAGGCGGCGGGGTTCGATGACTTCAGATCGAACTTCCACAGATTGCCATTCAGATCCCCGGCATAGGCAGTGTCGACGAAACCATCCGCGTTGGCGTCAATCACAGTTGGGCTGCTCAAGCCATTGCCATCAAGGTCTGGTACGGTGATTTCCCGGATCACGGCGCCAGTCTGAATATCGAGCAGGTACAGGGATGCTGCACCGGACGCGCTCATATAACCGTTCGCAACCACGGCAGCCCACTGGCCGTTTTTGAGTCTGACAATGGATGGCCGGCTGTAACCGTAACCGAGATTGCCGGCACCCGAACTGCTGCTGTGAAATTCCCACAGGATCTTGCCGGCTGCCTCAGCTTCCGTGGCTGCCCCGGGACTCGTGACATCCAGCGCGTAGTAACCTTTGTCGCCAGCACCAAGTCCGCCGACCAGTACACTGTGCCAACTCCCGCCGAACTGTGCATCCTCAACGGTGAGGAAACCATCCACAAAATACTGATGCTTGTAGGGTTGCGCCGCCAGTTTTGGCAAATTGCCCATAACCATGGAGGGCACGTAAGCATATACCTCGCTGCCATTAAGTGCGTCGAACGCGTGCAACATGCCATCGTTGGCGCCAACGTAAACGCGCGCTGCGCGACCGGCGTTGGCATTCGCGAACCCCAGATATCCGCCGAAATTGTAGCCAGCCGCAGGTTTGCCGACATAAGTTGGGCCGGAGTGGATGATGTCGCCGAGCACACTGCTGCGCACGCGCAGACCGGCCGGACCTTCGTTGCTCCGATCACCGCGAACGTAATTGAGAACGATTTCAGAACCCACTTGTAGCTGCTGTGCCGGCGTCAGCTCTGCAAACTGAAACGGTATGCCGCCACCGAGGCCGTCGGTGGTAACAATACGCCGGCCGGTCATGTAATGCTGTCCGTCCAGGTTCGATGCTGCACGCCACAATGGTGCTAGATAATTCACCTTACCTGAAGCAGTGACCGGCAACGCCAGCAGGTCACCGCGAAAAGAGCCATTCTCAAACCACGGCGAATAAGCAACGACATCACCGTGTTTGAAATTTCCGCCGCTCAATGCCGGTGGCGCCACATAGCCCCAGGGCTGACTGTTAGCGACAAACAGCGCCGCCGCCAGGACGGCACCACCTACCAGCAACAGTATCGCCGCTCTGGGCAGAAACCTCTTGCCTGAGGATCTTAACTTCCCTGTTCTCATTTCCATGACTATCTACTTGCCGTTGCATAAATTCTCTACACCACGCGCGCATCGCCGCGAGTGGATGCACCGCGACCGCTTACGCTGCATAAATAACGCGTATCCGACACCGCGCCGGCGCGTGTTCGTCTTGCCGTCACTAATTCCTGAAACCAATTATCCGTCTACGCGCTACAAAGCGGAGTGAGACGTGTCTCACACCATCAAACGAGACCTGGACTTCCTGATGAGCGGCAATTACGCGGCGACCAACGGTATTTTTGGCGAGGTTTATGTAAATAGGAATTTTTTCCCAATGGACGGGAAAGTATTTTTGCGCAACCGTTGCAGGTCATGGGGGTGGCCCCGGGCGGGCGCCAGATTTTGTTAAATAGAATGGACTTTGCGGCGCACTGGCCGCGCTCACTAATCGAGCGGATTTTGTAAGCAATGTCCCATCGTTTCGGATTTCTGTAAGCTATTGAAAATGTTAGAAATAAAAAAATTCGTTGCTTGGATCGCGTAACCAGGAAAATCGTGGATGACCTTTTCAGGCGTCCGCCTCGGGCTCTGCCAAGGTATCGAGATATTGCATCACGGCCTGACCCAGGGATTCCGTCCCCTCGCCGCTGACGGCACTGACTTCATACCCCGGTCCGTCCCAGCCCAACTCGCCCAGCAACCGCTCTTTTGCGGCGGCGAGTTGATCGACGGCCAGCGGGTCAATCTTGTTGATCACCAGCCAGCGCGGCTTGGTGGCCAGGTCGTCCGAGAATTTGGCAAGTTCATCCTGGATAGCCCGAAAATCGGCGCCAGGGCTGGCGTCTTCTTCCATCGGCGCGATATCGACCAGGTGTAAGAGCAGCCTGGTTCGCTGCAGGTGCTTTAGAAATTGCAGACCGAGACCGGCGCCTTCCGCGGCACCCTCAATCAGCCCCGGCACATCGGCCATCACGAAACTCTGCAGCGGCCCGACAGACACGACACCGAGATTGGGATGTAAGGTGGTGAACGGATAGTCGGCAACTTTCGGTTTCGCCGCAGACATCGATCTGATCAGCGTCGACTTGCCCGCATTCGGCAGGCCAACGAGACCAACGTCCGCCAGCAATTTCAACTCGAGTGCCAG
>JAPUGB010000070.1 GCA_027293165.1 Gammaproteobacteria bacterium | reverse complement strand
GCAACAGTTAGTGCGGCGTTGGATGAAACAATCCAGGATCAACGCTCAAATGGTCCTCAATATGCTCCACGGCCAGCATCGGGCTGCCTGCCGCAACCCTTCCGACCAGGGGCAGGCCTGGCTGCCCATGCGCGGTCGTTTTCAGCTGAATACCCCGGGACGTGCCGGGAAGCAGTTCGATGGCGCCTTTGCGCTTTAAAGCCCGCAGGTGTTCTTGAGCCGCATTGGCCGACTTGAAGCCCAGCTCGCGGGCAATTTCAGCCCGTGTCGGCGGCATTCCTGCCTGCTCGACAAATTCCTCAATGAATGCCAGGACCTCGGTTTGACGGGGGGTAAGCGGGTGCATCTTCCCATACCTGTATATATAAACAGTATGGTATTATATACAGTCTGAGCGGTAGAGCAAGCTCCCGGCCACGCACCGCAACCGGATCGCCCCGGAACAATCGAAACCGCGCTTTGCAACCACGACTGCAAATCCTGATGCGTGACCACCTCAAAAAATCTCCGTTTCACCCGTGGCTTAAAAAATCACACGACCGGTTCAGATCAAAACGACAACGCAACTCCGGTAACGTCAGGGTTTGCGATTTATTAGGGATTCCGTCATGATTCCCGCGTCAACCGGATCCATTGAAAAACCAACCGCAAGCTTTGTGATCTTCTGCTACTGAAAAACTGAGGGAACCCAATGAGTACAAAAATCCAGACAGTGATTAAAGCAGGTGCAGTGGCAGTTACCCTGCTGCTGGTAACCGGGTGCGCCGGCCTGCAGAGTCAAATCGATGCGCTCGATGCGCGGGTTGATGATCTTGCCCAAGCGCAATCGGCTAGCGCCGCGTCCTCTGCAACCGTGGGAGATTTGCGCCGCCAGGCTGCCGCCGCTCAGGCGACTGCCGATGAAGCACTGGCCGCCGCCGCGTTGGGCATAGCCTGTTGTGATGCGACCAACGAAAAAATCGACCGCATGTTCGAGCGCAGTCAGAGCAAGTAAGGAAATCTTTTTAAATGCAGGGCCGTGGCGGTTGCCGCGGCCTTTTTTTTGTCGGCCGGCAACTCAGTCCAGGCCAGGGTCGTTATCCGCCAGACGTTTTATCGGATCGCCGCGACCCCCAATTTTCACGGGCCTGCCGGACTGTCGTTCGAAAACTTCCGTTACCAGGTCCCAATCCACGTCGGCCGTGTGCGTCACGGTCAACTTAACGTATTGCTCGGTAATGGACGTCATGTCGAGTGCACTGTCGGCACTGGCCGATTCCAGCGGCGGGTGCACTTCGAGATACAGGCCGTCTTCTGCCCAGCCAAGTTTGTACGGCTGATTGATGACGTGCACCGGCGTGTTAACGGCAATCCGCGAAAACAGCCAGTCGATGTCTTCGGGATACATCCGGATGCAACCGTGCGTAACCCGCATGCCAATGCCAGCGGGCCGATTGGTCCCGTGAATAAGGTAACCCGGCATCGCAAGCCGTATAGCGTACTTGCCCAGCGGGTTGTCGGGACCGGGCGCAACCACCGGTGGCAACGGGTCACCTTCTGCCGCATGTTCAGCCCGCACCGACGCAGGCGGATACCAGGTAGGCCGAACCATCTTGCTGACAATATGCGTTTCGCCGAGCGGGGTCTCCCAGTCGAGACGGCCTATGCCAATCGGGAACGTAGCAACGTAATCGCGTTCGGCTGATCGGAAAAAGTAATACAAGCGATATTCGGCGACGTTAATCACCATGCCGTTGCGAGCCACGTTGGGCAATACGAAGCGCGATGGCAGCGCCACCACGCTTCCCGTTCCCGGCAGCCACGGGTCCACGCCGGGATTAGCAATGATCATATCGACGTAGCCCAGATTTTGGCCGCGGGCGATATCGGAAAAGGTATCCTCGTAACGGGTAATCACGATACGGTCTGCGCCAATGACGGCAACATCGTCGGAAGGCAGGGCGAGAACGTCTGCTGAAAGCACCGCGGGCAAAAACCCCAGCAACACAGCGGCGGCGGCGCAGGCAAACGTGATCAGATTCGTGCGCACGCACACCCGCACGACCCGTGGTGCCCCCTGCTGGTCCGGTTTTTCTGGTGGGTGTGGCGGCAAACCGCTTCTTTTCATCCCTGGATACCCAAAACCGGCACCAGTATCGCATAGGTGAGTCCGGTGATGAGCAATATTCCGAGGATATTGAGGTACAAACCAGCGCGGCACATCTGCGGTACGCTAATCATTCCAGACCCGAACACAATCGCATTGGGCGGCGTGGCAACCGGCAACATAAAAGCGCAGCTGGCAGCTATTCCAGCCGGCAGAATCAGAATCAGGGGGTCCAGGCCAAGGCCGGTAGCCACAGCGTAAAGCACGGGCACCAGTGTTGCCGTCGTCGCTGTATTGCTGGTCAGTTCAGTAAGAAAAATCATCAGTCCGGCAACCAGCACGACGATTGCCCAGGTCGGCAGCGGCTCCAGCGCTACCGCCCGGCTGCCCAGGTAAGCACTGAAGCCACTGGCATCCAGCGCGGCCGCAAGACTCAGCCCGCCACCGAACAGGATCAACAAACCCCAGGGCAATTTGGCCGCGGTCTCCCAGTCCATGACGAAGCGGCGATGTTCCGAATCCGCAGGCAGTACAAACAGCAGCAACGCGCCCAGGACAGCGATTCCCGGATCGGTCAGGCCTTCCAGTGGCCTGACGCCGGCCACCTGCAACTGATTCAGGAGCGGCCGAAACACCCACGCCAGCGCGGTCGCGGCGAACACCATTAAGGTAAGCTTCTCGCCACGCTGCATCGCTGGCAATTCAAGACTTTCCGCTTTCAGCAACTGAAATGCGCGGGGAATGGCGCGGTTCGAGACCGGGTAGATAACCCGGGTCAGCAGCAACCATACACACGGCACGAACACCACCACCAAGGGCATGCCGATCAGCATCCAGCGCACAAAACTGATTTCGATGTCGAGTTGGTTCTGCAGGAAAGAAACGACAAACAGGTTCGGTGCGGTTCCAACGATTGTCCCGATGCCACCGATGGAGGCCGCGTAGGCAATTCCGAGCAACAGACAGACCGGGAAATTTTGTGCGGTAGCCTCTGCCAGGCCAGGTTCGTCACTGTCATCGGCATTTCGCGTCTGCAGCAGATCAATGACGCTGACAGCGACTGGCAGCAACATAATTGTCGTAGCGGTATTGGTGACCCACATGCTCAGCGCAGACGCGATGCCCATGAATGCACCGACAATTAGCCACGGGCTGGTGCCTACGGCGCGCAGCGCGGTCAGGGCCATACGTCGGTGCAGTCCCCAGCGCTCCAGCGCCAGCGCAATGATAAAGCCGCCCAGAAACAGATAAATCAGCTCGTGTCCGTAAGGAGCGGCTGCCTGTTTGATCGTCGTCGCGCCCGACAGCGGAAATGCGGCCAGCGGAAACAGCGCGGTTGCATATAGCGGTATGGCTTCGGTCATCCACCACACCGCCATCCAGGTACCGAATGCAGCGACCGCTCGAGCCTGTCGCGATAGTTCGACAACGGCACCGGTTTCGTCGATGTACTGCTGTGGCAGCGCCAGGAATACGAGCGCGGCCAGTATAGGGCCGGCCACTAGACCGATGCGTTTTGCGCGTCCGGTGGTGTGTTCAGCGAATCGGGCCAAAGCGGTAAGGAATTAACAAGCAAGGGACATGTGCAGTGCGACCCGGCAGCAAGCGTCAATAGCGAATAAGCGCTGAACCCCAAGTCAGTCCGCCGCCAAACGCTTCCAGCAACAAAACATCGCCGCGTTTGACGCGACCGTCCTGCACAGCCACATCGAGCGCCATCGGCACGGACGCCGCCGAGGTGTTGCCGTAGTCCTGAACGATCAACACGACCTTCTCCATTGGTATATCAAGGCGTTTGGCCGTTGCCTGAATGATTCGATGGTTAGCCTGGTGTGGTATCAGCCAATCGATTTCCGAGGTGTCCATATCATTGGCAGCGAGCGTTTCGTCGACGATATTTTCCAGACACCTGACTGCGACCTTGAACGTCTCGTTACCCCGCATCTGGATATACAGTGACTCATCCAAAGGCATATCGGGGCGTTTTGAGACGCCACCAGCCGTATTCAGAATCGATTTGTAAGCGCCATCGGCCCGCAGATGGGTCGAGATGATCCCGGCCTCCTCCGACGGCTGCAATACGACTGCCCCTGCACCGTCGCCAAACAGCACGCAGGTGGATCGGTCATTCCAGTTGGTAATGCGCGACAGGGTCTCGGCACCAATGACCAGGGCGCATCCGGCCTGACCGGTCGCAACGAAACGATCGGCGACGCTCAGCGCGTAGATAAATCCGCTGCACGCGGCTTCGACGCTGAACGCCGGGCAGACCGGGATACCGAGTTGGTCCTGAATCAGACAACCCACGTTGGGAAAAACCAGGTCCGGCGTCGTCGTACCTACGACCAGAAAATCGATGTCCCCCGGTGTAACGCCAGCAGCTTGCATCGCCTCGGTCGCCGCCTTGCCCCCCAAATCGGAGGTCATTTCATCATCCGCAGCGACTCGCCGACGCTCGATACCGCTACGGCTGCGAATCCATTCGTCCGTGGTATCGACCATCTTCGCCAGCTCGGCGTTGGTCACCACCCGTTCGGGAACGTACATACCTGTTCCTGCAATTCTGGAGAACATTATCCGGTCTGCTCTTCCAGCATTTTGCGGATCTGATCCGGCACGGCTTTTTCGACCTCAATCATTGCAGTTTGAATCGCTTGCTGAAATGCGATCTCGTCAGCACCGCCGTGACTCTTGATCACGATACCGTTCAGGCCGACCAGGCTGGCGCCATTGTAACGGCGCGGGTCAAGCTTTGTCCCCAGTGAATTGAGAACCGGCCGCGCAATCATGCCAGCAAGTTTCCCATAGAGTCCGGACTTGAACTCCTGCCGAAGATAGTGGGTTATTAATCTGGAGGTGCCTTCGATGGATTTCAGGGCAACATTGCCGCTGAAGCCGTCACAGACCACAACGTCGGCCTTCTGCTCGAAAATATGGTCCCCTTCAACGAAGCCAACGTAGTTAAGCACACTTGCACCCAAAAGCGCCGCGGCTTCTCGTACCGTATCGTTGCCTTTGATGTCCTCGACACCAATGTTCAGCAAGCCGATCCGTGGGCGGGAAATATTTTCGATCTGGCTGGCCACCACCGAGCCCATGACCGCAAACTGAAACAAATTCTCCGGACTGCAGTTCGTGTTTGCACCCAAATCGAGCATATGGGCGTGGCCTTGCATCGTAGGCACCGCCGTCATGATGGCCGGGCGACTAATTCCTGGCAGGGTTTTTAGAACAAACCGCCCCGTCGCCATCAAGGCGCCAGTATTTCCGGCGCTTACGCATGCATCCGCTTCACCTCGGCGGACCAGGTCGATGGCAAACCGGAGAGACGAGTTCTTCTTCTTGCGGAGCGCGTCAGCGGGAGATTCATCCATACCCACAACTTCACGGGCGTCGACGATTCGTACCCTCGACTCAATGTCCTCGAAGCCCTGCAGCAGGGGTTCAATTTTCTCGGTCTGCCCGACCAGGATCAGGCTCAACTCGTGTCGTTGGCGGGCCAATGTCAGGCCGGCGGGCACGCATACGGCCACGCCGATATCGCCGCCCATGGCATCGAGCGCAATTCTGACTGGATTAACCACAATATCAGCTGGGGTACGTGAGCACCGTGACCAGAAGGCTTATTCGCAACGGTAGCCGGTTGCCAAATACCGGCAGCGTAGAACTCATCATATGCTGCATTCGCCATCGGTGGGACCGGCCGGCAGGCCGATGGATCGTGCGAGTCTGGGCGGACCCTGGCACGTCAATGCAGATTGACTCTTAAGCAAAAGGCCTAATCGAGATCTGCTTCTTCCGGGGATTCCAGAATCTTGCGGCCGCGATAGTAACCATCCGGGCTGACGTGATGGCGGCGGTGGGTTTCCCCGGTTTTGGGATCCACCGATACCGTCGGTCGCTTAACGCTGTCATGCGAGCGACGCATTCCCCGCCGGGATGGTGTCGTTCGATTCTTTTGCACTGCCATGCTAAATCTCCATTAGTTAGTTACTTCTCCGGCGGATCGGCTTTTCCAATTAAATCTGCCAAATCGGAAAAGGGCCTGTTCTCTGGCCCCGCAGAGGGGCTATCGGCGACCCGCTCGTAAACTGCCACAAGCTTGCCGCATTCCTCGCTCCGGTGATGAGACGGAGCCAGCGGCATCGCGCTCAGAATTTCATCCTCGATAACCGTGGCTAGCTGCAATCCATGTTCGTCAACCAGTACCGTGTCAATAGTATCTTCGATTTCATCCATCCGGGTATCGGCGGCGCGCACCTGCAATTCGAACGCGTTGTCCACATTCCACGTCAGTGCCTCCAAGCAACGCTGACATTTGATTTCTACAGTGCCGTTAACCGTGACTTTGATTCCGGGAATATCGCCGCCCAGTTTGTTAAATTCAACCCGCACATCCAGGTTCTCTGGAGTGTCGTCGCCGCGCCGATGCACCAAGCCCGCCAGGCGCGGCAAGTCTGCAACCGCAAGCGTCTCGTTCAGGGTCACGCCCCGGGCGATGAAATCATTGAGCTGCGCAACCCCGATGTACTCGGCCAGCATAACCGGTCTATGATAGATGCCGTGAAAAGTTCTGTCAAAAACAACGCTGTTTTCCGACTATCAAAGCCGCTGTCAGTCGCCGGCACGGCGGGGGCCGAGGCAATTCTGCCGATACCGGGTCGCGATGGCTGAACCACCCCACAGGATCGTGTTGGCCTCCCGCTCCCCATACCGCCGGCAGTTGTTGCTAAGGTTGATTCCGGCGTTCGATACGGTGGTTCCGGCTGTCGAGGAAACCCCGGTAGACGGCGAAACTCCGGCACAGATGGCACTGCGCCTATCGCAAGCGAAAGCAAAAGCCGGGGCTGCAGTCCACTCAAACGCTACCGTCATTGGTGGGGACCAGGTTGCTTCCCTGGACGGTCGCGTTATCGGAAAACCGGGGGACCATTCGACAGCGGTGCAACAGTTAACCGATTGTTCAGCGCAGGCAGTCGAGTTTCATACGGGTGTGTGCGTGGTCGCCGCCAACGGCTTCGCGGAGTCCTACGTCGATAAATCGGTAGTTTTTTTCCGACAACTGAGCCGTGACATTATTGAGAGCTACCTGCGAAAAGAAAAACCTTACGACTGTGTCGGCAGCTTCAAGGCCGAGCAGCTTGGTGTCATCTTGTTCGAGCGCATTGAAACCAGCGACCCAGCGGCAATACAGGGTTTACCGATGATCTGGCTAGCGGCGTGCCTTGGCCGCGCGGGGATCGATTTGCTTTAAGATTTCTGGTCAGCGTTTTTCCCCGCCTCTCCCTCGAGGCGTGCAAGAACGGCTCGCAGATCGTCTTCAAGTGGTGATTCGACTGCAATATACATCTCATTACTGGGACTTTTGAAATTCAACGCGCTTGCATGCAGGAAAAGTCGCTCGAGCCCCAGTTTTTTCTCCAGCGAGTAATCCTCGCTCCCATAGCGACAGTCTCCGAGCACTGGGTGACCGATGCTCGCCGCATGCACTCGAATTTGATGGGTACGGCCTGTAAGCAACTGCGCATTGACCAAAGTCGCGTGGTCGAATCTGACTTGCGGTTCAATTTGCGTCAATGCTGACTTGCCGTCCTTATCGACCCGCACGTGACGCTCACCGCCTTGCCTGTGTTCGGTACAAAGCGGCGAATCGATAATGCGCTGCCCACCCTTCCAGTGCCCGGCCAACAACGCTATGTACGTCTTTCCAACTTCGCCCTCACGAAACATATGGTGCAACTTTCTAAGACTGCTTCGACGTTTGGCGATCAGTAAGCAACCACTCGTGCCGCGATCCAGCCGATGGGCTAGCTCCAGACATTTCAAATTCGGCATGGCTGCCCGAAGCAACTCGATCGCCCCGAAACTAATCCCACTGCCACCATGGACCGCCAATCCGGAGGGTTTGTCGAGAACCAGCAGATCATTGTCGTCATAAATTACACGTTCCGTAATCCACTTCGAGTCCGCTGGCCGCGGGCGGGCGCGGAAACCCCGGTCGAATCGGGCGATCGGCGGCACACGCACCACATCACCGGGCACGAGGCGATAGCCGGGTTTGGCGCGCCGTTTGTTCACCCGAACCTCGCCGCTACGGATCATTCGATAGACCCGTGGCCTGGGCAATCCCTTGAGATGGCTCAGCAGGTAATTATCCAGCCGTCTCTGCGCAGAATCGCTGTCGACTGTGATGTGGCGCACAGGGTCCATATTCTTGTGGTCCGGCATTCGCAGACAGGCTCCTGAAGTGGGAATGGGTACGTTGATGCGGGCCGCAGGCGCTGATATATTACCCTCTACACACCTAGGGTGTGTCGCGTATTGCGAAACCGCAATCGTTGTCAATTTCGCCGCGGCCGCACGAGCGGTCGTCCATTTTTCGACCTGCACGGCAGGTTGTCGATCGGCCACCTGGCTGACGGAGCAACAGCTTAATCACTAACTAATTGGTCCGCTGAATGGCAGCAGTTTGTCACATCGAAACACTTAATCCGCGTCTATCCAGACGCTGGGATACGGTCGGCTCTCCACCCGAGAGCCGGCTTAAAAATGACGTGTGCAAACACCCAAGGTCCGTTGCGCCAGGTGCCCCGGAAAGGAATTACTTAGGGGCTTATGAAGAGAATGCTCATCAATGCAACTCAGGAAGAGGAGTTGCGGGTAGCCATCGTCGATGGCCAGAGACTTTACGATCTTGATATCGAACTAGCATCAAGAGAACAGAAAAAAGCTAATATCTACAAGGGTAAAATTACCCGCATCGAGCCGAGTCTCGATGCCGCTTTCGTAGAATATGGCGCGCAACGTCACGGCTTTCTGCCGCTGAAAGAGGTTTCCCGCGAGTACTTCGTGGAAGAGCCCAATTCGGGCGAACGAATCAATATCAAGAAAGTTCTCAATGAAGGCCAGGACATCGTTGTCCAGATCGAGAAAGAAGAACGCGGCAACAAGGGCGCAGCGCTCACGACATTCATAAGTCTAGCTGGCCGATTCATCGTGCTGATGCCCAACAACCCCCGAGCGGGAGGCGTATCGCGACGAATCACCGGAGAGGAGCGTGATCAGGTTCGTGACGCTATTCGGGATATGGATGTCGAGCCCGGAATGGGCATCATCATTCGAACTGCCGGTATCGGACGGACTATCGAGGAACTTAACTGGGATCTCGACTACCTGAAGGGCATCTGGGAAAACATCAAAGGCGTCGTATTGTCCAAGGCTTCGCCGTTTCTGATCTTTCAAGACAGCAGCCCGGTCGTGCGCGCGCTGCGTGACCACCTGGCCAACGATATCGGTGAGATTCTAGTCGACGATGAGACCGTGTACGCGGAAGCACGCGAGTTCATGGAACACACGATGCCGCATAACCTGCGTAAGTTGCGGCAGTATGAAGACGAGGTGCCACTGTTTACGCGATTCCAAATAGAAAGCCAGATCGAATCGGCGTACGCGCATAAAGTGAACCTGCCGTCCGGAGGCAGCGTGGTCATCGACCACACCGAGGCGCTGGTATCAATCGACATCAATTCGGCTCGAGCTACCAAAGGCCAGGACATCGAAGCCACGGCGCTAACAACGAATCTCGAGGCTGCCGATGAAATCGCACGCCAATTCCGCCTTCGGGACCTCGGTGGGCTGCTGGTCATCGATTTTATTGACATGGGCCCACACCGGAACCAGCGTGATGTTGAGAATCGACTGCGTGAAGCGGTGCGCGCTGATCGGGCGCGAGTGCAAATCGGCAACATATCCAGATTTGGGTTGCTCGAGATGTCCCGGCAGCGGCTGCGGCCATCGCTGGGAGAATCGGCACATCAGGTGTGTCCGCGTTGCAACGGCTCCGGCAGCGTGCGCAGCGTCGATTCGCTCGCGCTGGCGATCCTGAGACTACTCGGAGAGGAATCCCGCAAGGAGCGAACCGCCAAAGTCATCGCCGAGCTTCCGGTGGACGTCGCAACGTTCCTCTTGAACGAAAAGCGTGACTGGATCCAGCAGATCGAGGAACGCGACGATGTGCAGTTGTTGCTGGTGGCTAATCCGAGCCTGGAAACACCAAACTACTCTATCCGCAGAGTCAGGGATGATCAGACTGTTCTGCCAGAAAATACCGGTGCGAGCTATACGCTGGCGTCGCCGGAAGAAACCCTGACTGAAGAAGCCTTGGTCGTAGCGACCAAGCAAACCAAAGAATCACCGGCAATTACTGACGTCGTGCCGAAGACGCCGGCTCCGAAACCGAGAAAGACGAAGTCTAAGCGCCAGGCCAAATCAGCGCCGAAGGAAGGGCTGCTGGCGCGCGTCGGATCGTGGTTCGGAAGCGGGGATAAAGCGGAAAAACCGGATGCCGATCGACAAACGGAAGCGCCCAAAGCGCGTTCTGGTGAGCGCCGCAAGAGCGCCGGTGGCCAGCGGCGCGGCCGCGGACGTCGGAGCAGAACCCGCCGCGATGACCGGCCACGTCAGGACAGCGGTCCAAAATCCGGCGATCATCGAACCGCCGCGTCCAAATCCGCGAATCGCCCGGCCGAAGCCGGTGATGGCGGTGACCAACCGGCCCGCCGGAAGCGTCGACGCCGGCGCCCGTCGGAAGCCAACGCAGCTCAATCGAGCAACAAAAAAACCGGCGCGGAGGCGTCGGATCAGCGCCAGGCGCCACCGGCCGACTTGCCAGAGCCATCGGCCGGCGAAGCGCAAGCGAAGGGGCCACCCGGTGCCCACGCGGATCGCCGCGATGACGCCAAAACAGCCGCGGAATCGGCTAGCCCACGCAACACGCCGGCAGAAAAACAGCGTGAATCGGTGCCACCCTCTGCATCTGAAGACCGGCCTGAGCCCGGTAATGAAGCGGTTCGCGAACGCCGCCTGCCGTGGGAACCACCGGCCGGTGACACATCCAGTGACAGTTATACGGTTTGGTCTTCCGGGCCGAGCGACGGCAACGCTTCGCCCAACAAAGGGCCGGGACGCGATGACTGACAAGCAACGGCGTTGAACTAGCGCTGCCTGTGACCCCGCGACTCGAGCAAATGCTCGAGTTCCCGCAGCAGTCCGCGCCCGGCATTTTCCAGCAAATCCAACACCTGTTCGAATCCGGCCGGGCCGCCGTAGTATGGATCCGGCACGTTCCGGTTTGACGGCTGCTCGGCGAACTCCATCAGCAAGCGAATTTTCGCGTGGTATTTACCCGGGCTTCGATCCTGTAGCGTCACGAGATTCAGGTCGTCCATTGCCAGGATGTAGTCATAGAGCGCGAAATCCTCGTCACAGACGGTCCGGGCACGCAAATCCGAGATATCAACACCGCGGCGACTGGCGGCTTCAGTGGCGCGGCTGTCCGGCGGCTGGCCGACATGCCAGTCGCCCGTTCCGGCTGAATCGAGTTCAATGGGCAAATCTGGTGAGTGTTCCTGCAACATTTTCCGGAACACCCCGTGCGCGGTCGGTGAACGACAAATGTTACCCATACAAACAAACAGGACTCTAATCATTCTGCTACACTGTCCTTCTGATCCGTAGGTGCCTGAATTATCTGAATTTTAGTAGACGTTCACCGACAGACACCGACGGCAAGAAACGGGTACGAACGGATAAACCGTACCCGAAACCGTACCCGGATGGAGGCAAATGTCATGGCATTGACTGAATCAAAAATCGCACGGCTGAAGTCTAACGGACCCGATCGGATGGTCAAGGACAGGGACGGCTTATATATAAGAGTAAGACGGAGCGGCTCGATGTCGTTCGTGGTTCGCCAGTATCTAGCCGGGAAAGAGTGTCCGTCTTCAAACAAATGGA
>JAPUGB010000007.1 GCA_027293165.1 Gammaproteobacteria bacterium | reverse complement strand
GGGAAATCGTGCGCCGAACTTGAGTGCCTATGCCCTTTTCCGTGCTTCCCCGTAACCTCTGATGATCCAGGAAACGTAGACCGTTCCCGACGACGCTCACGGCCCCTCCGGCATGTCCCGCTGCGGGGGATCGGAGGGCATCCGAGCGTCGTCGCCGGCTGGCGAGACAGGGATGTCGGAGCAAGCCGGCGCCGATCTGCCCGAAGCCAGGGACGGCGAAGGGCAGTTAAGCAAGGATGCCCTTCGGTTGCCCGCGGCCGGTACCGCGCCCGGCAGTGCGGTCCAAATTGCTGGCGGCAGGGGCCGGGTGGATGCGAAGAGCGCATTAGCGGACACGCAGCGCCGGAGTATTCGCCCGGCCCCTGCCGCCTGAGTTTCATGAAGTTCCGGCGCGCCCCATCAGATTCCCGACGGCTTCGTCGGGAAGCGTCTGCGGAAACGGCCGTTACTGCCGAAACCAGCGTGCACTCAGCCGGCTCAGCACTTTCTGCGGGTAGCGGCCGTTGCCCATATAACTGCCGTTATAGCGCGCCAGGGCATTGACGAGGTCATCGTCTTCAATGTTCATGTAGTAGCTTAGAATCGTGCAACCCATCCGCAGGTTCGTCTCCAGATCGAAAAGATTTGCGTCCGGGTGACCCAGTTCGTCGAGCCAAAACGGCATCACCTGCATCAGGCCCCGCGCGCCAGCGGACGAGATCGCAAACCGGTCAAAATTACTTTCGACATCGATGACAGCCAACACGAGTTCGGGCGGAAGACCTTCTCTGCCGGCCTCGAAATGGACTCGCTGCAGGATAGCGATGCGCTCCTGCGGATCGGGAACTTTGTTGGCAAGCCTGTCTGACATGTCGGTCAGCCATACCTGCGCGTCGAATCGATCTGGGAAACTTTCGGAGGAATTCACCGCTTCGAGCAACAGCCTTTTCAGTTCCGGGTCGGCCGATGGCTGCGCCGGGATGTTCGCGGCCAGCAGCATGCTCAATGCCCCCAGCAAGCACGGGGCCAGAAGCGTTTCAAGCCGCGGGCTGGGCCAGTGTATCGGTAATGAAATCAAGGATACTGTCCAACGCAATTTCCCGTGACTCGCCGGTGCGGCGATACCGGTACTCGACTACTCCCTTACCCAGTCCGCGTTCCCCGATGGTCAGGCGATGGGGAATGCCAAGCAGATCGGCATCAGCGAATTTCACGCCGGCCCGCGCGACCCGGTTGTCATAAAGAACCTCAATATTCATTCCTTCGAGGTCCCGGTAGAGCGCGTCCGCGGTGGTTCCCACCTGGTCCGATTTACCGGTATTCAAAGCCACGAGTATCACCTGGAACGGGCTGACCGGTTCGGGCCAGACAATGCCGTCATCGTCGTGATTCTGCTCGATTGCTGCAGCGACGATTCGTGACACCCCAATTCCATAGCAGCCCATCAGCAGCGTCTGTTCCTTGCCCTCCTGGTTCAAAACCGTGGCGCCCATGGCGCGGCTATATTTTTCCCCCAGCTGAAATATATGTCCGACTTCGATGCCCCGGGCGATCGTGATGGCCCCGCCGCCACCAGGGCTGGAATCACCTGGCACGACATTGCGTAAATCCACGGTTTCGGGTTCGGGAAGATCGCGGCCCCAGTTCACGCCGGTGAGATGTTGGTCAGCTTGGTTGGCGCCGCATACAAAGTCCGCGCTGGCTCCGGCCGCATGGTCCACGTGCACGCTGATGCCAAGTCCCACCGGTCCGATGAATCCCGCCGGCATGCCGAGAGCCGCTTGAATCCGTTCGGCGCTGGCTAGTTCCAGCGGTGTGGCGACCGCGGGCAGTCGTTCGGCCTTCAGCGAATTGAGTTCATGATCGCCGCGCAACACCAGCGCAACCAATTCTTCACCTGCGCCCTCGACCAGCAGGGTTTTCAAGCACTGCTCCGGCGGTACGTCGAGCGATTCGCATACTTGGTCAATGCTCTTGGCGCCAGGTGTTTCCGCTACCGCCATCGGCTGAGACGGCACTGCTCTCGGGGTCGCGGGTTGCGGCGCAGGCGCCAGTTCGAGATTCACCGCAAAATCATCGCCGTCGCAATAGGCGATCGCGTCCTCGCCCGACTCGGCCAGGACATGAAACTCGCGCGACGCGGATCCTCCGATTTCCCCGCTGTCAGCCTCGACTGAGCGGAAAGTCAGGCCCAGTCGGGTGAATATTCGTGTGTAGGCGTCGGCCATGTCGTTGTAGGTTTTATCCAGTGACGCTTGGTCGAGGTGAAAAGAGTAAGCGTCTTTCATGACGAATTCGCGAGCACGCATGACTCCGAATCTCGGGCGAATTTCGTCCCGAAATTTTGTCTGAATCTGATACCAGGTAACCGGCAGCTGCCGATAGCTTTGCAGCTCACGGCGCGCGATATCGGTCATGACTTCTTCATGCGTCGGACCAAAGCAGAATTCCCGGTCGTGTCGGTCGTTCATTCGCAGTAGCAGCGAGCCGTACTGATCCCAGCGCCCGGTCTCGCGCCACAACTCCGCTGGCTGAATCGCAGGCATCGAAACTTCAAGAGCGCCGATCAGGTCCATCTCCTCGCGCACGACCTGCTCGATTTTTCGCAGCACCCGCAGACCCAGGGGCATCCACGTAAACAACCCCGCCGCGAGTCGGCGAATCATGCCGGAGCGAAGCATGAGTTGGTGGCTGATAACTTCAGCTTCGGCGGGCACCTCTTTGAAGGTGGACAGGGGCAGTTTAGACAGTTGCATATGCACTGGCGCTGACAGGGGACCGGTCTGACTCCATCGGCCGGCGACATTCTAACGGCAATCGCGATGCAAGTCCTTGTTTGGCGGACCCTGCCGCTCCGGCCAGAATCCAGCTCGGCCGCAGATCGCGCACACCCCGACGGACGATATGCTGCGGGTGTATTCGCCCGGTTGCCGTGGCAATATGCCATCAAGCTGGAATCGCGGAGGCCGTGTGGAAAAGGAAGACAATAAACAGGGGCGAATACGCCGCCGCGGCATTTACCTGCTTCCCAATCTGTTGACCACGGCAGCACTGTTCGCTGGTTTTTACGCGGTAGTTGCGGCAATCGACGGCAACTATCCAAGTGCAGCCATCGCTATTTTTGTTGCCCAGTTGCTGGATGGCCTGGACGGCAAGCTGGCGCGCCTGACCAGTACCGAGACCGATTTCGGTAAAGAATTTGACAGCCTTTCGGACATGGTCGCCTTCGGTTTGGCGCCGGCCCTGGTCGTGTACCAGTGGGGCGTCGAACGCTTGTCCGAATACGGCTGGATCTGGGGCAAGCTTGGCTGGCTCGCCGCATTTTTGTACGCGGTTGCGGCCGCGCTGCGGCTTGCACGGTTTAACGCGATGCCGGTCAACGCCGACCGACGCTTCTTCCAAGGCTTACCCAGCCCTCCGGCAGCGGCGCTGGTGGCCGGGATGGTCTGGGTAGGCACCGTGCACCAGTGGTCCGGCGGATTCGCGCTCGCGTTTGCATTTTCGGTTACTGCTGCTGCCGGAGCCCTGATGATCTCGCGGTTTCCCTACTACAGTTTTAAAGAAATCAGTGGCCGCGGCCGCATTTCCTTTACCTACGCATTCGTCATCCCACTGACATTCATTTTGATTGCACTGAATCCGCCCACCGTGTTGTTCGCGCTGGCCAGCACTTACGCCGTGTCGGGGCCGATAACGGCGCTGTGGCGCCTGCGCAGCCGCGCGGGCTCGGCGAAACGAAGCTCCGGCAAGGCGCCTGGAGCCAGGCCTTGAGCGAGCCCGCTGCCAGATTGTCCCGGCGTCAGCACCAGGTGCTCGATGCACTGGGTATAGATATCTGGGTCAGTCCCGAACGTTTGGCGAACGCGCCGGCAGCTGAAACTGCCACCGGAGTGACTGTCCACGGTGCACCGGACCAGGATTGGATTGCATTGGAGCGGGAAGTTCTGAGTTGCACGCTTTGCCCACTGCACCGCTCCCGCACCCAGGCCGTTTTCGGCGTTGGAAATCCGTCCGCAGATTGGCTGATCATCGGCGAGGCTCCCGGGATCGAAGAGGACCGGCGCGGGGAACCCTTCGTCGGCAGGGCCGGGCAACTGCTGAACGAGATGCTTCGCGGTGTCGGGTTGACGCGCGAACAGGTTTATATCGCCAATATCCTCAAGTGCCGACCACCCGAGAATCGTGACCCGCGACCGGAGGAAGTGAGCTGCTGCACTCCCTACCTCGAGCGCCAGATCAGCCACATTGCGCCGCGGCTGATTCTTGCCGTCGGGCGCATTGCGGCACACAATTTACTCGGGGTCGACACGCCGCTGGGGAAAATGCGTGGCACGGTGTACCACTACGGATCGAATGGCATTCCGGTCGTGGTGACCTATCATCCAGCCTACCTGTTGCGCAGTCCGAGCCAGAAGCGCAAAACCTGGGAGGACCTATTGCTGGCGCAGCAACTGCTGCAGGACGTCAGTCAATGAGCGCAGCCGTCGATGATCTGGGGCCGGCCATTCGCGAGATGCAGTACAGCGATGTGCCGGCGATCGTCGCGATTGAAACCGGCACGTACGCGTTTCCGTGGACCGCGACGATATTTCGAGATTGCCTGCTGGCTGGGTACACCAGCCTGGTGCTTGAGCACGCGGATGAATTGCAGGGCTATGCGATCATGTCGCTGGCCGCCGCCGAAGCACACCTGCTGAACCTGTGCGTGGCCGAGCATTTGCGCCGCCGAGGTTTCGGCAAATGGTTGGTGCAAAACCTGCTTGGTCAGGCCCGCAGCGCGGGCGCGGATCGAATCTACCTCGAAGTTCGTCCAACCAACCAGGCCGCGCTGGAGTTGTATCGCAAAGCCGGATTCGTCGAACTGGGGATTCGCCGCAATTACTATCGGTCGCTGGCCGGTCGCGAAGACGCAATGGTTCTGGTGCGTCGCCTGAATGAAATCGCCGCATAGCCGTTTACCGGTCATTGGCTGGGCGCTTTACGACTGGGCCAATTCGGCATTTTCGCTGACTGTGGTAACGGCCTTTGTGCCAGTGCTGCTGGCCCAATATTGGAACGATGGCGCCGCGTCCACGCTCACAACCTTCCGGCTCGGCTGGGCTAATGCGCTCGCCAGTCTGGTGGTTGCGCTGATTGCACCGGTGGTCGGCGCCATTGCCGATCGGGCCAGCTGCCGCAAAGGCTTGTTACTGGTGTTTGCTGCGCTGGGCGTGGTCATGACCGGCGCGCTTCATTTCGTGGCTCAGGGTCAATGGTTCATCGCGGTGGCCCTGTACGTTTTTGCGTCAGTCGGATTCGCTGGCAGCAATTCACTGTACGACGCATTGCTAAGTGCGGTTTCCGCGGAAGAAAACTTCGACCGGGTTTCGGCTCTTGGCTACGCGCTCGGTTACCTCGGCGGTGCTTTGCTGTTTACCCTCAACGTGCTGATGGTTGCAAACCCCGGTCGGTTTGGCCTGGCATCGGAGCTCGAAGCGATGCGATTGGCGTTTCTGCTGGTGGCAATCTGGTGGGCAGTCTTCAGTATTCCGTTGTTGCTGTTCGTGCCGGAAGACCGGGGCGCAGCGCGATCGGTCGCGCATTCGGTGGCCGATGGTTTGCGGCAGCTCAAAGAGACGCTGGCAAAAATTCGGTCGCACCGCGCTACGCTAACTTTCCTGCTTGCGTATTGGCTGTATATCGACGGCGTCTATACGATCATCAAGATGGCCGTCGACTATGGTTTATCGCAGGGATTGAACAGGGATGACCTGATCCAGGCCGTGTTGATTACGAACTACGTTGGTTTCCCGGCGGCACTGGCGTTCGGCGCCTTTGGCGCCCGATTTGGCGCCAAGCGTGGAATCATCCTCGCGCTCTCGGTCTACCTGGCTGCGACGATGGCAGCACCTTTCATAAATACCGAGGCGGAGTTTTATGGACTCGCAATCGCGATCGGATTGGTGCAGGGCGGTGTGCAAAGCTTGAGTAGGTCGCTATTTGCGCGACTTATACCCGTTGGACAAAGCGCCGAATTTTTCGGTTTCTACAACATGTTGGGTAAATTTGCGGCGATTCTCGGGCCGGCGCTGGTGGGGGTCGTGGCTTTGGCCACCGGCAGTCAGCGGATCGGCATCCTGTCGATCATCGTGTTGTTTATCGCGGGCCTGGCATTGCTGACGCGCGTGCAGGTCCGGCCGGCAGCTTAAACGGACCGGCGGCTGGGCCGAAAGCGTCGAATGCGCTCGGTGAACTCGGCCAGACGATCAGTGGCGGCCATGCCCTCATAGCGCAATTGCAGGTACAGGGCGTTGATCGCCAAAACATCCCCGGCCAGATCCGGACGGACGCCAATCACCGCGCGGGCGAAATCGCTTGGACCTTCGGCGGGCTGCGGACCTCTACCGATGTTGGCCAGCCGTTTACAAAATCGCCGATACTGCCGCAACACCGGGTCGACCGGCCGAATCCCGGCCCGGCCAAGCAGGAATGCCAGCCCAGCCAGGAACACGGCGCAGCCGGCCATCATCGCGGCGATCAGGTTGGACCAGGAGGGCTTCGTAAAGCCCAGCGTCTGCAACAAGCTGCGCTGTGTTTCCGGTCCGAATCCCAAAACCCACTGGTTCCAGGCAGCATTGGCGGCATCCCAGCTCAGTACCAGCCGGTTCAACACGGGGTTACCCCGCAGGCCGCGAATGACGTTGCGCTCGCCGGCCGGTAGCGCCTCCTCCAGGCTGTATTCGATGCGATCGGGCGCCACCGCCGCGGTTGGGTCGAAGCGCACCCAGGCATCGTCGAGCCACACTTCGGTCCAGGCGTGGGCGTTCGATTGGCGCACTATCCAGTAATTCGCCAGCGGGTTTTTTTCGGCGCCCTGGTACCCGGTGACCAGGCGCGCCGGGATGCCGGCGGCGCGCGCCAGCACCGCAAAAGCCGAAGCATAGTGTTCACAAAAACCTTCCCGGGTATCAAACAGGAATTGATCGACCGGGTTGTCACCCAGTGCCTGGGGCGACAGCGTGTAAAAAAAAGGTTCCCGCCGAAACATGCTCAGTAGCTCCAGCAAGTAAGCGCGGTCGTCTGCGGCGGCGCTGCGCAAACGCTGCGCCATTGCCACGCTGTGCGGATTGCTGGCCGGTGGCAGGTACGTGTTCGCCTGAAGATATTGCGCTTGCTCGTCAATGCGGTTGATGCCGCCGAGGATCGAGGCGGCACGATACGCGATCCGTTGGCGGATCGGGGATTGGTTCATCAACTGATACCCGCCGGCAAGATACCCGCGCGGCGCGTCCCATTGCGCGGCCGTTTCCAGGGCCAGCAGCCAACGGCGCCCGTGAGGTTCCAGGGTCAGTTCATAATGGACAGCCGCGGCGTTTCCCTGCGTGTTGGTGCCCGCCAGCGGGCGCAGTCCCCGATCCCGCCATGACCAGCTGCGCCCGTTGAAGTCACTCATGACTGGCCCGCGCCAGTAGCGGTCGCGGGGCTCGGGCACGGTTGAATCAAAACGCACGCGAAAGGCCACCGCGTCCGAGCGGCTCAGGCTGGAAATGTCGCCCGGACTGACCGTCGTGCTCAGGCCCGTGATTCCGCTGCCGCCGCCGGCTGGCAGCGCCCAGAATGGGCCAGGTACTCTCGGGAACAGAAAAAACAGCAGCAACATCAACGGTATCGCCTGCGCCATCAACGCCACCGCATGCATCAGGCTGCGGCGCGGCGGAAACGGTCGCCCGTGGATGCTTGCCTGCAGCAGCGCGCAGATCGTAAACGTCATGCCGAGCAGCAGTATGCCGACTGACCAGATCGCCTGTTCGCGCAGGAATGCGGCGAACAGCAGAAAAAAACAAATCAATGCGACAATGGCCTGGTCGCGTTCGGCCCGGGTCTCGAGCAACTTCAGTCCCACCATGGCCAGTAGCAAGGCCGTGCCCGCCTCGACACCGCTGATGCGCCGATAGGTCCAGATGACAGCAATAAAACCGATCAGCGTCAACGGGATGCGTAGCCAGCCGGACGGCAGACTCCAGCGGCGCTGCTCGGCGAACAGCCGCCAGGTCGTGATGCCCAGTACCAGTGCGATGATCCACGGGCTTACGAATGGAAAATGTGGCGTGCTGGCGACGAGCACCGCGGCAATCAGCCAGGCAATGCGGACGACGTCGCCGGTTGCGGCGGCAATCACGCTGGCTGTACCCTGCGCGCGCCGCCGTCGGCCAGACCGAATGTCGCCAACTGCCGCAGGCATTCGTGCATATGCTGTTGGCCGCGCTGGGGTGCCACCGCGCTGGTCGGCAACCGCAACCCAAAGGTTTGCCGGTCCCGATGCGCGTCGAGCACCAGCCGGGTGAGCGTCGACAAGCGGTTCTCGGTGTCCGTGGCAGTGACGGCATCCCATTCGATCCACAGCGGCCGCTGACCGCCCTCGCGATATTCCTTGACGAGCAGGGTGCCGAGTCGAGCCACGCTCTTCCACGCGATGCGCCGGGGAGAATCGCCGGGACGAAATTCGCGCAGCCCGGAAAATTCGTCGTCACCAAACTGTTGTTGCCCGCCGGCATCCCGCGCGCTGGATAGCGCATCGAGTGGCGGCGAAGAATCGGCCGGTCTCGGATAGACCAGCGCGGCTGTGTCGAGGTTTATCCATGCCCAGGCTCGTAGCAAACCCAATGGAAAAGTGGTGCTGAGTGCCAGTCGTGGCGCCTGCATCCAACCCCGGGACGGTGCGTCTAACGGCAAAGACAAGCGTGCGTCGGACAGCGGACCAAGGTCGACGAAGCGCGGCGACGATCTGTCCCACGCGACGCGAATTTGCCAGCGGTGCATTGCACGCGAGTTGCCGGCGCAGAATTTGAATTGCGCTTGTTGCCCGGCGAAGACCGGATCGACACCCTGAAACTCCAATCGGAGCCCAACGAGATTGCGATGGCAGTGATGCATGGCAACCAGGCCGACGCCAGTTAGCAGGAAGGTCAGCGCAAAACCCATATTGTTGTTGTAATTCATGGAACCGAGCAATAAAACGAAAACGGTTAGCGCGTATGCGAGCCCGGTTTTGGTCGGCAGGATGTAAATGCGCCGGCGCGCCAGTTCAAGGCGGTGCGGGTCGACGCCCTGGCGGCGGTGGGCCCATCGCCGGCCCCGGTCGCCGATCTGGGCGGCCGCGTAATGCCAGGGGCGCCGTAGCACGCTCAAGGAATGGGTACCGCTTCCAGCACGAACTGACCGGAGTGCACCTCGGCAGTATCAACTTCCGCCCGCACGCGCAGGCGATGCCCTGCGACCGCTGGGAACACGGCCTGCACGTCTTCCGGGTGCACGCCGACATGCCCGCTGATCAATGCCCAGGCGCGGGCTGCGTTGAGCAGATCAATGGACGCTCGGGGCGACAGTCCCAGTTCAAATTCCGCCGCCGAACGGGTAAACCGAACGAGGGCCTGAACGTAGTAAAACAGCGCATCAGAAACCGCAACTTGGCGGGTCGCGGCTCGCATCTCCATCAGGCTGGCACCACCAACCAAAGGTTCCAGCTGATCCAGCAAGTTGCGCCGGTCGTCGCCGCAAAGCAGTTTGCGTTCCAGCTCTTCGGTGGGGTAGCCGAGGCCGATGCGCATTAGAAAACGGTCCAGCTGTGATTCGGGTAACGGGAAGGTGCCGATCTGATAAATCGGGTTCTGTGTAGCGATGACAAAGAATGGACTGGGCAGCGCGTAGGTTTCGCCATCTACCGTAACCTGGTGCTCCTCCATGGCTTCCAGCAGGGCACTTTGTGATTTGGGTGTTGCCCGGTTGATCTCGTCGGCAAGTATCAGATGGGCGAACAGCGGCCCCTTGTGGAACTGAAAGCTGGCATCCTTTTGCTGGTACACCGTGATCCCGATCACGTCGGCCGGCATCAGGTCGCTGGTGAACTGAATGCGGCTGAAACTGAGATCCAGTACAACAGAGAGCGAACGGGCCAGTAGCGTTTTGCCGACTCCGGGGACGTCTTCGATCAGCAAATGCCCGCCGGCCAGCACGCAGGCCAGCGCCAGCCGAATCTCATCGTCTTTACCGAGGATGACCCGGCCAACCTCGTCAGTCAGTTTGTCGGCGACGGCGGTCGCCTGATGAATGGCAGCAGTCATGGGTCACCGCTCCCCGGGCTGCGCTTGCTCCGGGCGCTTAAATCAGTTCATCCAGTTTCGCGAGCTGGGCGTCAATCTGGCTGATTTCGCGTTCCAGTTCTGTGAACCGTTGCCGTTCTTTGGTCAACACCGCCTCGGGGGCTTTGCTGAGGAATTGCTTGTTTTCGAGCTTGCGTTGTATTTTCTGGAGGTCGTCCGTGCCGCGGCCGCGCTTTTTTTCCAGGCGCCGCTTTTCGGCCGCAACGTCGATCAGGCCGGCCATCGGCACCAGGATCTTCATCGCCCCGAGCAGGGCGGTTGCAGACGGCGGCGGCGATTCCTCGTCGGCGAGGACCCGGATGTTATCCAGTCGGCCGAGATTTTTTAAAGACAGCCGGTGGCGCGCCAGCAACTCCTGATCTGCGTCCGACGCACCCTGTAACAGGACGGACAATGGCCGACCGGGCGCGATATCCATTTCCCCACGAATCTGACGAATGCCAATAATGACGCCCATGATCCATTCGATTTGCTGCTCGGCGTCGGCATCCCGATCGAAGGTATCCGCGCTCGGATAGGCCTGCAGCATGATCGTTGCGCCGTCGCGGGGTGCCAGTTTCTGCCAGATCTCCTCGGTAATAAACGGGATCAGTGGGTGCAGGCAGCGAAGCAATGCGTCGAGCACTTCGACCAGGGTTTCGCGCGTCGCCGCTTTCGACGAATCCGCTGCATCCGGATCCTGCAGCACGGTTTTAGATAGCTCCAGGTACCAGTCGCAATATTCGTTCCAGGTGAACTCGTATAGTGTTTTGGCCGCAAGATCGAGGCGGTAGGACTCCAGGTGCGTGCGCGTGTCCACGATGGTCTGCTTGAGGCGCGAGCGAATCCAGCGGTCGCAAAGGTTTTGATCCGCGGGATCCGTCGGCGTGAGCTGAGCATCGGGAGTTTGGTTCATCAGCACGTAGCGGGCTGCATTCCAGATTTTGTTACAAAAATTTCGGTAACCCTCGACCCGTTTCAGATCGAATCGAATGTCGCGGCCCGTGCTGGCCAATGCGGCGAAGGTAAAGCGCAATGCATCCGTACCAAATTCAGGAATGCCATGGGGAAATTGCTTGCGGGTCGCGGCTTCGATCCGCGGTTTCAATTGCGGCTGCATCAGGCCGGCGGTGCGTTTGTCCAGCAGTGTGTCCAGATCAACTCCGTCGATCAGATCCAGCGGATCAAGCACATTTCCCTTGGACTTGGACATCTTCTGGCCGTCCTGGTCGCGAATCAGGCCGTGTATGTAGACTTCGCGAAACGGCACATCGCCGGCAAATTTCAGGCCCATCATGATCATCCGCGCAACCCAGAAGAAGATGATGTCGAAGCCGGTGACCAGGACACTGCTCGGGTAGAAGGTCCGTACGTCCGGCGTGTCGTCGGGCCAGCCCTGCGTGGAAAAGGGCCACAGCGCAGACGAAAACCAGGTGTCCAGCACGTCTTCGTCCTGGCGAAGGACCAGGTCCGGCGCAAGCGCGTGCCGTTGTCGGGCTTCGGTCTCTGAGCGGCCGACATATATGTTCCCGGCGTCGTCATACCACGCCGGAATCCGATGGCCCCACCACAGTTGCCGGCTGATGCACCAGTCCTGGATGTTACGCATCCACTCGAAATAGGTTTTGGACCAGTTTTCCGGTATGAAACGAATGCTACCGTTTTCGACCGCTTGGATAGCGGGCTCGGCCAAGGATCCCATTTTCACGAACCACTGGTCTGTCAGGTACGGCTCGACGATTTCGGTACTGCGATCACCACGCGGAATCATCATCGAGTGATCTTCGATCTTTTCAATCAGGCCCGCGGCCTCAAGGTCGGCGACGACACGTTTCCGGGCTTCAAAGCGGTCGAGGTTCTGGTATGGCTCCGGCGCGTTGTCGTTGATCTCTGCGTTGATCGTAAAAATATTGATGATTGGCAAATCGTGGCGCAGGCCGACTTCGTAGTCGTTGAAATCATGGGCTGGCGTTATTTTTACGCAGCCGCTGCCAAACTCGGGATCGACGTAATCATCCGCAATGACCGGGATCTGCCGGCCGGTTAGAGGCAACTCCACCGTTTGGCCAATCAGCGAACGGTAACGAGTGTCTTCCGGATGCACGGCTACGGCGGTGTCGCCAAGCATCGTTTCAGGTCGCGTCGTGGCAACGACGACGTGGCCGTCACCACTCGTCAGCGGATAACGAAAATGCCACAGGTGGCCTTGCTCCTCTTTCGACAGCACCTCGAGGTCGGACAGAGCCGTGTGCAACACGGGATCCCAATTGACCAGACGCTTACCCCGGAAAATCAAACCTTCATCGTGCAACTGAACGAAAACTTCGATGACCGCGCGCGACAACTTTTCGTCCATCGTGAACCGTTCGCGACTCCAGTCGACAGAACTGCCCATGCGCCTGAGCTGCTGGGAGATCGTAGCGCCCGATTGGTGTTTCCAGTCCCAGACTTTCTGCACGAACGCTTCCCGCCCTAGGCCCAGGCGATCCTGGCCGGCGGATTCGATCTGCCGTTCGACGACCATTTGCGTGGCGATACCGGCATGGTCCGTGCCGGGTTGCCACAAGGTGTTGTAACCGAGCATACGGTGATATCGCGTCAGGGCGTCCATGATCGTGTCCTGGAACGCGTGCCCCATGTGCAGCGTGCCGGTGACGTTCGGCGGCGGAATCATTATCGAGTATGGTTCGCCGTGACCAGACGGCGCAAAATAGCCAGCCTCCTCCCAACGCGCGTACCAGGTTTTCTCGATGGCAGCTGGCTTATAGGACTTTTCCATTAGGCCTCAGGATTTTCCCTGGGTCTCACCGGGGTCGCCGGAAAGTTGTTCTTTAAGAATGTCATCGATCAGTATCGGCAGTTCGTGCCGGGCCCTGCGGCGCATTCGATCCACCAGCGCAGATTCCAGGTCCTTGAGCATGTGCGCCAGCAGTCGCTCGATCAGGACGAGACCGGTCCTGGTCAACCTTGAACGCAAAAACTCCATCTCCGCCTCACTGAGATTGCCTGCCGCCGGCGCTTGCTCGGCATCCGCCGTCTTTTCGATGCTCTCCGTCAGCAATGGGATGCGGTCGTCTGCCACGCCATCACCCAAGCCGATGGGTTTTTATCTCACAACCCTGATCACGGTAGTACTGATAGCGTTGCCGGCCAGCTTCGCGGCAACCGTCGCTGCGGTCGACGATCTCGGCCACGCGGGGGAAGGCAGCATAGAATGACAGCGTCTGTTCCGACAGGTTGATCAGCAGGTCGCCTTCACCGGTATGGTTGGTGTCGCATCCGATCGTCACCGGTGCGGCCGGGATACGGCCGGGTTCGACGAGTTCATGCGGTACAAAGCTGCCACCGCGGAAGGTCCAAAGCAAATCGTCCAGCTGCCGGGCATCGGCCTGGGTTCCGGTGTGGGCGTAAATTCGGTGGGAGAGTATGTACGCCTTCTCCGCCAGACGACAGGCGAATCGTAACCGGCCGCTTGGCTCGGTTGACTGCAGGACGTAAAAGTCGACGCGGGTCGCTGCGTTCGGCAACGCCAATTCCTCCGGGCGGTTCCACTGATGCGCGGAAAATCGCAGTGCTCAGGTGACGGTGGTACGAGTCTCTACTGATCCAGCAGGAATTCTACCAGCAACGGCACCGGCCGGCCGGTGCTGCCTTTGCTTGAGCCGGAACGCCAGGCCGTGCCGGCGATATCCAAATGCGCCCAATCGGTGTCGTCAACGAATCTTGCCAAAAAGCATGCGGCAGTTATTGTGCCTGCATCGCGCCCGCCGACATTCGCAACATCAGCAAAGTTACTCTTCAATTGAGATTTGTATTCATCGCCGAGCGGCAACTGCCAGGCCAGGTCATCGGCAGCGTTCCCGGCGTCGAGTAGTTTTTTGGCCAGCCGCCCGGAGTTCGACAGCAAACCGGTTCGGTGTTTACCGAGCGCAACCAGGCAGGCACCGGTTAGCGTAGCAATATCAATCATCACCGCCGGCTTGAAGCGTTGAGCGTAGGTCAACGCATCGGCCAGAACCAGCCTGCCTTCGGCATCGGTATTCAGCACTTCGATGGTCTGGCCCGACATCGACGTGATGATGTCACCCGGCTTGGTGGCTTTACCGCTGGGCAGGTTCTCCGCCGCGGCTACCAGGCCGACGAGATTTACTTTGAGTTGCAGTTGGGTGACTGCCTTCATGACTCCGAGGACAGATGCTGCACCACTCATGTCGAATTTCATTTCATCCATGGCGCCGGGTGGTTTGAGTGAGATACCACCAGCATCGAAGGTAATGCCCTTGCCAACCAGCACGACTGGTGCCTTGGTCGCTGCTGCGCCACGGTAGCGCAGGATTATGAACTTCGCCGGTTCGTCGGTTCCTGCCGTAACAGACAGCAGCGCACCCATTTTCAATTTGCGCATTTCTGCTTCGTTGAGCACCTGGACGGTGAGTTTCGGCGCAGCTTTCGCAAGATCACGCGCACGTTTGACGAGGTATGCTGGCGTGCATACGTTCGCGGGCAGGTTGCCCAGGTCGCGGGTCAGGTCCTGGCCGGCGCCTATTGCGTCACCGTGAGTAATTCCGCGCCGAGCGCGGGCAGCAGCTCCGCGGTCACGAACGGCAATACCGAGGGTCTTCAGGGCGGGTTGTTCGTTCTTCGGACTGGATTTCATCGCGGTGAATCGGTACACCGTGTCATGCCAGGTTTCCGCGGCTGTCCGCGCCAACCGATACGCATCTCTCCCGGCGACTCGTTCGAGGCTCAGATACGAAATCGCATCGGTATGCTTCGAACCCGATAACGCGGCAAAGGCAGCATGCATCGCTTTCCGGTAAGCGCGACTGTCGAACTGGTCTTTTGGGCCGCAGCCGACCAGCAACAGGCGGTCAAACGGGCATCCGTTGGTCTGCGTCAATAGCAAGGTCTGGCCCACTTCGCTGCGCAGGTCGCCACTTTTGTTGACCGCTGAAATCAGTCCGCCGCCGATAGAATCGATCGCCCGCGCTGCTATGCCGAGTTTGCCGCCGTCATACACCGGCACGATGGCGACATCAGTGCGCTGCTCTGCAGGTTTGCCTGTCTTGACCTGATACCGCATCAGGTGTCCCCTGTGTGCTGTGTATTGGCGGCCGCGCCGCTGACTTGACTCTCAGCTTCGGCAGCCCTGAATATAGGGCAAGAGAGCCATATTCTTCCCCAAACGAATGCGGCGTAGTTTACTTGATTATCATCTGACTGGCGAAGCCGTTCGCCGCCTGGAACCGATCACGCCGATGCCGAGAACGGTCAGTATTGACGCCGTACTCATGCCGATATCGCTGGTTGGCTGATCTGCGATGTCCAGCATACTCAGTCGTTATATTCTGAAAGAAACGGCCCTGACTTGGCTGGCCGTGACACTGGTGCTGCTGCTTATCTTGCTGACCAACCAGTTTGCCCAGGTGCTGGGCGACGCGGCCGCGGCCAAACTGCCCAAGGATGCGGTGCTGGCCGTGATGGGCTTCAGTTCGATCACCTACCTGACCATACTGATGCCGCTGGGCATGTTCCTGTCCGTCATGCTGGCGATGGCCCGCTTTTACCGTGATAGCGAAATGGCAGCGATGATGGCATCCGGTGTCGGACCGCTGGCCTTGTACCGCCCGTTGATTACCTTTGCCCTGGTGCTCGCAGCGACCGTCGGTTACTTGTCGATGGATCTGGTACCCCGCGCCACCCAGCGCGTCCAGATCATCAGCGAAGAGGCGAAGCAGCGGGCCGAGTTGGGTCTGCTCGAGGCAGGCCGATTCGTATCCTTCGGTACCGACAACGCCGTCATGTACGCGGAAAAGGTGTCCGACAGTGGTCGGCTGACCAACGTGTTCGTGCAACGCCGGCGCGGTGAAACCGTTGAATTGATTCTGGCGGAGCAAGCGGCGCAGCAAAATGGCGACGACGCGGGGGTCAGGATATTGACCTTCTACAATGGCCGGCGCTACGAAGGTGTGCCAGGCAGTCACGAGTTCCGAGTGATCAAATTTGAGGAGCACGGCATTCCGTACGCGATGCCCGACGTCACTTCGTCTGAACTTGCACTGGAATCGCAGGCCACGCTGGACTTGTTTGCTGCCGACGACCCGGCGGCGGCGGCCGAGTTGCAGTGGCGGATTTCGGTGCCGCTCACTTTATTGGTGCTAACGGTGCTGGCCGTTCCGCTGAGCCGAAGTGCGCCCCGCGAAGGGCGCTACAGCCGGATTACCGTCGGCATCCTGGTCTACGTTATTTACGCCAATCTGCTGGGGGCGGCCAAAGTCTGGGTCGAGCAGGGCGTCGTGTCGCAGGCAGTCGGCATGTGGTGGGTGCATGCGCTGTTTTTGCTGGGAGCCATCGGCATGCTGCTGCACCAGTACGGAATATTCTCGAACCTAAAGCTGACGCCGCAGGCGAGATTGCTGCCGTGACTATTCTGAACCGCTACATATTCAGATCGATTGTTGGCATGTCGGGCATGGTGCTGCTGTTGTTGCTGTCGCTGGGTGGGTTCATGGAATTTCTCGGGCAGCAGGATGATCTTGGAGTCGGCACCTACGGCGTACCCGAAGCCCTGTTGTATGTGCTGCTGAAGCTACCGAGGCTGGCGGCCGGGATGCTGCCGGTTTCGGTGCTGCTGGGCGCATTGCTCGGACTTGGTAATCTCGCCAGCCACAGCGAGATGGTCGTCATGCGATCGTCCGGTGTGTCGATCGGCGAACTCGTCACAGCCGTAGCGCGTGCCGGTATAGTCATTGCAATTTTCGGTCTCGTGTTAGGCGAGTATATGGCGCCGCCGCTGGACCGTTACGCACGCCAGCTCAAAGCCTTCAGCAAAAGTGGCGAAGTTGATATTGCTGGCGGGCAAAGCGTGTGGGTCCGGGACGGGCGTACGATATTCAATGTCAGCCGGGCGAGCGAGGGCAACCGATTTGGCGGCGTGTACGTGTTCGTCATGGGAGAAGACGGCGGGCTTGCGGCCATTGGACGGGCCAGTTCTGCCGAGCTGACGGAAGAAAATGAGTGGATGCTGAATAATTTTGCTGAAACGGTGTTTAGCGCTAACGGCGTAACAACCCGGAGGCTTGCCCGCGCATCGCAGCAGAACAATCTGACGCCTGATTTGCTTGCCCTGACCGAAATCCGTGCCAGCAGCCTCGACGCGATCGAGTTGTATCGCTACATCCAATACCTCCGCAACAACGGCCTGAACGCGTCCCGGTACCAGATTGCTTTCTGGGCCCGCTTGTCCATGGCAGCCGGAATTGTGGTCATGTGCGTTCTGGCGCTGCCGTTTGTGCTCGGCGATCTCCGCTCGACCGGCGCCGGGGCACGCATGTTGATCGGCGTCATTATCGGCCTCGCGTACTTCCTGCTCAGCAAGACCATGGCCGACAGTGGTGAAGTCTATAACCTCAATCCATTTCTCGTGGCATGGCTGCCGACCATCCTGCTGGCCGGCGCCACGACCATCGCGCTCGGTCGAACCCGCTAATTCAGTCCGCTATTGGTGCGCTGCACACTAGTGTTTGGGCAGCACCACCACCCGTGAATGCGACCAGCGATCGTGCCAGGTCAACCCGTCGGGATCGAACAGCATCCAGATGAACCCGATACCGAGTGCGGCAAGCGACACCAGCGCCGCCAGGTAACGGATGAGCGCCGCGCGCGGGCTCAGCGGAGCGCCGCTGGTGGCCGTGACCTTCAGGCGCCAGGCCCGCATGCCGAGCGTCTGGCCACCGTGGCTCCAGAAGCCGGCGAAGAATACGAGGCCCAGCAGCAACAACGCGAGCTGGTAGGCCCAGCTGCCCGGGGGCACCGGCGCGCCGAGCAGTGCCACGAGCGGTACCGAG
>JAPUGB010000069.1 GCA_027293165.1 Gammaproteobacteria bacterium | reverse complement strand
GCGAAGGACGAGTGGACGGAGGCTCAAAAAGTCGTTCCTCCTACGTTCAGGAACTTTATAAATACTGAACTTGAAGACCACCCGGATGATTACAAAGCCTGACAGCTCGCCCGAGCACAGCGACGGATGACGTGCGGCTTCTATCCGGCGTTACAATAGGCGCAGGATTCGGGCGTTGGACGGGCAGGTGCTGGATGCGCCGAAATCACTTTTCGATGAGTTTTGGTTTGAACACCCGGGAGATATAGTTGATGAGTGAACCAGTTATCGCGCAGAAAGCGCCAATTGCAGCGGAGGTCGAGGAAGGCAAGACTTATTTCTGGTGTGCATGTGGCCGGAGCGGGAATCAGCCGTTTTGCGACGGCTCGCACAAAGATACGGAATTCACCCCGATCCAGTATGCAGCCACCAAAACGGAGAAAGTAGTCTTCTGCTGTTGCAAGAATTCTGCCAATGCCCCGCTTTGCGATGGTACGCACGCGACCTTATAGGCATCGCACCGGATTTCCTAAGGCGTGAAAGGCCGAGCACATCCCCAACGCAGGCGGACGCCTAAAGTCCGTCAACGGGGTCGCGAATGAAGCTGTCATTCGTCGTGCCGGCTTACAATGAAGAGAAGCTGATCGATTTTTGCCTCGCCGCGATTAGAGAGTCCATCGCTGCGAACCGGAAGTTCAATTTATCAAAAGAAATCATCGTCGTCGACAACAACTCCACGGACCGAACCGCGGACATCGCCAGGAAAGCGGGCGCCACCGTGGTTTTCGAGCCGGTTAATCAGATCTCCCGCGCGCGAAATGCCGGGGCCGCTGCAGCGACCGGTGACTGGCTGGTGTTCAGCGACGCCGACAGCGAACTGAATCCCGGGCTGCTGACCGATGTGCTGGCGCTGATTGGGACCAAAGACCATGTTGGCTGCGGCAGTGTATTCACGATGAGCGACGTGCCGAAATGGAGCCGACCCTTCCTGAATATCTGGGCGCGCATCTCGGTTAGCTTTAATCTGGCGGCCGGGTCATTTCTGATGTGTAACGCTCCTGCATTCAGGCTGCTCGGCGGATTCAGCGAAGAGCTGTATGTGGCCGAGGAAGTTGAGTTCTCTCAGCGCCTGAAGAAATTGGGTAGCCGCAATAAATTGCGGTTTACCGTGCTAAAGGATCACCCGTTGCAGACATCAAACCGGAAATTCGTACTCTATAGTCGCTGGGAGTTGCTACGACACATCGTGAATCTTTCGCTGCGCCCGAAGAAGGGGATCCGCGACAAGAAGTATCTCGATGTCTGGTACGACGGCAGGCGCTAATTTGCTCCCCTTCGATGGTTACAGTGGGCACTAACTGGATAGAAAATTCGGACGTACTGTCGATCTTTCCGACATTTGTCTGGACCATCCATTCCACTGCTGAATTCCACCAGCCATTAAACGGCCGAATTCTCGGTGCCCTGCATGAAATGAATCCGCTCCTCTCGGAAATCTCGCCCGGGGAATCGTGGCAATCGGAGCAGAATTTGCACGCCCGGGAAGAATTTACGGAGTTGGTTGCATCTGTTCATTCGGCGGCCAAGATAGTTTTGCAATTTCTGCATATTGGCTATGAAGCGCTCGAGCTGACCGGATGCTGGGCCAACGCTAACTCAAGCGGCGTAGCCCACGCGATGCACAGTCATCCGAACAACTTTCTTAGTGGCGTGTACTACGTGCAGACCCAGCCGGGGGCCGATACCGTGAATTTTCACGATCCCAGGCCACAAACCGGGGTCATCAGGCCACCGGTTACAGCGCTCACCGCGGAGAATACCGATCAGGTGGTCGTCAACGTGAGTAACGGCACACTGCTGATGTTTCCGGCCTATCTGGCACACTCGGTTTCGCGAAACGACAGCGAGGATCTGCGCATCAGCATCAGCTTTAACCTCATGTTTTCTCAATTCACGGAAAATCTCAGTCAACCGATGTGGAGTGCTGACTAGCAAACTTTACTAATGACTTGTCCGAGTATGAGGTTCCTGTGCTCACGGTAACTTCTGTGGCAAAGCAGCGGCCGCGATGGGGCTCACATATCGATCCGCCGCTTCAAAGTCACTGTTATTGGCAATGTACGGGAACCAGGCGAGGGAGTAGTCTGAGCGGTCCAGTTGGAGATTAGCGGGCGCCACCAGGGCGAGGCTACACTGTCGAAAACTAGCCTGGGCTGATGCGGAGCCTGCGGAAGGAGAAAGTCATGTCACTTGAAATCCGTGAAACAATTTTGCCCGGTAACGAAAGTGCGTTCTCGGTGCGACAGAAGAGCGGTTCGAGCCTCGCGGACCTGGAACCTGTGCACCGGGCGTTGCTGACTGAGCCGGTCACCGCGGCGCTGGCAACCATGAATAAAAATGGCCGTCCCCAGCTTACCCCCATCTGGGTCAGCGACGACGGCGAGCGCATCAACCTGAACACGGCGCGCGGGCGGCTCAAGGACCGGAACCTCAGAGCCAGGCCCGACGCTTCGCTGTTACTGCTGAATCCGAACGACCCGTACCATTTCGTGACGATCGACGGCACGGTGGACGAGATCATCGAGGAGGACGATCCCGAAAAGGGGCATCTGGCCACCGAGAACATCGACGCCCACGCCGAGAAATATATGGGCGAGCGGCCATACCCTTTGCGTGCTCCGAAGGGTGAGGTCCGGGTGCTGTTCAAACTGCGGCCGACGAAGATCCTGACTTTCGGACCGGCACCTTGAACGGGCAACGAAGTGGTATCTTTCTCGCTTGACGTTCTAGCGGGGGGAACCAAGCGGTGAAAGTCGGGCGCAACGCGCCTTGCCCATGCGGCAGTGGCCGCAAATACAAACATTGCTGCCTGGCCAAGTCAGCCGAGATGCCGCAAGCCTATAAGTTGCTGATCGCGTTAATCGTGCTGATTTTTGTCGTCGGCATTATCATGGCTGTCAGCACGTTCGTTTCGCACGATTCTGTGACCGGCCCACGTCAGGGCCAGGTCTGGTCCGAAGAACATCAGCATTGGCACTAATTTTTGACCAGCAAGTCCGGCCACATGGCGGTGACCTGCGCGATCGCATCCGGAAAGGCCTCTTCGAACACGTCGCGGTTGAGTCGCTGGTAGACCTCCGGGCCGCCTTCCTCGGGCCACTGGCGTGTCGCGTCGATGATGATCTTGCTGGTGGTCTTGCGATCGGGCGAGGCGGGGTCGAGCGGAAACGACCTCCGATTCTCGATGATCTCCGACGCCAGCGCCGGCTGCCAACGTGTGGCAATCGCAAAGCGAATGTCAGAAGCATTGAGCACATCGACGTCGTCGTCGACGACAATGATGACCCGGGCCAGCGGGTTGAACATCGCCAGCGGGCGGGCGACCTCGAAGGCTTGGCGCGGTGCATCCTTTTTGATGCTGATATAGATGATGCCCTGCGTGTCGTACGGGGAGGCAAAATCGACGACCTGCGGGTGCGCCTTCTGCAGGCGGTAGATGCTCTCCGCCCGTTGCGGCGCATCGATGTATTCCTGGATTACACCGGTGAAGCTGTTCATGATCCACGCATCTTTGCGATGCGTCAGCGTGTCCGCGGTAAAGACGAAATTATCTTTTGGGTGGCCGAGATACCCGTACATCTCGTGATACGGCCCTTCCGGCTCCAGGTTGTATATATCGACGGTGCCTTCGATGACGATCTCGGAGTTGGCAGGCACCAGGAACTTGCCGTTTTCGCTGCGCACGACGTCGATGGCTTTGCCGCGAAAGCCACCAGCTATGGCGAGTTCATCAATCGGATCGTCGTTACCTATGCGTGATGGCACACGCGACGCGCTAACCATCCAGGTCATCGGGTCCTGGCCGATAACCAGACACACCGGAACCGTGGTTTCGCCGCGCTTTTTGGCGGCCCGAATTGCCTTGATGCCGGTCTGGCCGCCCTCGAAATTGATCATGATTTTCCGCGGGCCTTTCAGCTGGCAGCGATAAATGCCGTAGTTGACGCCGTGCGTTTCATCGGTGGTAACCACCGACGCGGTGTTGATATACGGGCCGCCATCGCCGGGATTGCCGCGCATGAATGGGAACGCGGTTGCATCGACGTCGTCACCGGTCAGCACCACCTGTTTGCACAGCGCCTGCCCGGCGGAGACCTCGCGGGTGGGAATCTGCGGCCACTGCCCATCATTTTCTCTGAACACGTCCAGCATCTTGCGCGTGACCTTGTCATAGGTGACCATGATATCGCGCGCATCCGGTTCCACGCCCAACAGCAGCGCCTCGGTGTTGACGTTGCCCTGCGGGTTGGAGATCACCGGTCCCGGGAACTTCCGGCCATTGACGGTGATGTTCTCGAACATGACAGCAGGCGCTTCACGCAAGCCAAACTCGTCGACCAGCTGGTACATGATCGCGGTGGCTTGGTACTTATCCTGGTTGACCCCGTCGAAGCGCGCCAGCAGGCCCGCGTGTTCCAGCGCGGCTACGTAATCGCGCAGCGTGTCAAACGGTGGCTGCGGTGCGCTGCCTGCGGGTTTCTTGGGGCTGGCCGCGGTGGCGCTGCGTATGGCGCCCGGAGCAGCGGCAAGCGCGGCGCCGGTCAAAACCACATCGCGCCGCGACAGCAGCGCATCGCTGGAGGACTCGTTTAAAGCCTTTTCAGATTTGTTGTTCGACATACCATCACCCTGTCAGTGTGTAACGAAGCGGTCAGCCACGGTTTTTACCGAGCCATTCATTGCGTGATGTCCGGCACGCCCTGCCATCTCTGTTTCATTGCAAAATCGGGTCGGAGCCCTCCTTTTTAAAGGCGATCCTCCGGCAGCGCAAACGCGACGATATCGCCGGTAATTTTTTGCCGGTAAAAGAACTGGTGGCCGGCGGCGATGATAACGACATACTGGCGGCCGTCGATCATGTAGCTCATCGGTTGTGACATCGCTGCGCTCGGTACTTTGACTTCCCACAGCAATTCGCCGGTGTCGGTATCGAACGCGCGGAATTTTTCATCGGTTGTCGCGCCGATAAACACCAGCCCGCCCGCCGTCACGGTTGGCCCGCCCATCGCGGTGATCCCTTCCACCACCGGCACACCACGGTCCGCGTATTCCGTGGTGGATCCCAGTGGCACCTCCCACTCGATGTTGCCGTTGGCCAGATTCACCGCAACCAGCGTGCTCCACGGCGGCGGCGTGCAAAACACGCCGGACGGCGAGACCAGCGGGCCAACCTGCACGCCATAATCCGTACCTTCTATATAGGCCGGTGCGCCGCCGGGGCGCCCGGCCCCGGGACCCGCCGATTTTTTCATATCGAGTTGGTCTTTCGGCACCAGCCGGATCACGTCCGGCTGGCGCGACACATTGGTGATCAGGAGATTGCGCCGTGGGTCGAACGCGCCGCCGCCCCAATTCGTGCCGCCGCCCGGCTGCGGGAACATGATCGTGCCGCGGCTGGATGGCGGCGTGTAGATCGGACCGTGCCGGTAGTCTTCGATCAATTTGCGGCAGGCTTGGCGATCTGCCTCGTCGAATCCGAAGGCGTCGTCCGGCGAGATCGTGATCGGTACCAGTGGCCGTGGTTTGAGCGGAAACGGTTGCGTCGGGGATAACACTTCGCCGGGCACCCCGTACGTCGATACGGCGCGTTCCTCGGCGCCGAACACCGGCTCACCGGTTTCGCGATCGAGCGCCCACAACATACCGGCCTTGGTCAGCTGCACAGCCATGTCTTGTTGGCGCCAGAATTTCGTCACCGTCGCGAGTATCGGTTGTGCGGCCGGGTCGTAATTCCAGACATCGTGATGCGTGAACTGAAAATGCCAGACGAGTTCGCCAGTCGCGCCTCTCAACGCGACCAGTGACGTTGCATAGCGATTGTCGCCGGGCCGGGTGCCGCCATAATAATCCGGCGACACGCTCGAGGTTGGCAGAAACACGAGATCGCGTTTTTCATCCACCGACAAAAACGCCCATGGGCTGCCGGCACCGGTGATGCCCAGACTTTCGGGCGTCCAATTTTCTGCTTCGGGGTCGCCAGGGTTGCGTGGCACGACGTCAAACGCCCAGACGAACTCGCCGTTGCGCGCGCTAAAGCCACGCACCTGGCCGGGGTAAGATGTCACCAACCGACCTTTCGAATGCACCGTCGCGCTGGCAACGATGATATCGCCGACGACGGCCGGCGGCGCCCAGAACTGCACCGCTTTGATGTTGCCTTTCGGTTCGGTCGCCTCGATGATCGGATTGACGTCGACTTCGCCGTTGTCACCAAAAGCTGCACAACGCTCGCCGGTGCGGGCATCGACGGCGAACAAACGCCGGTCGCTGGTGTTCGTGAATACGCGCCATTCGCAGGCGGCACCGGCCAGCGCTAGCATATCGTGCCAGATCGACACGCCCCGGCACTTGTACTGACCAAAACGCTCCAGCGCCACTTCAGGATTGAACACCCAGCGTTCGGCGCCGGTAGCCGGGTCCAGCGCAATGATCCGGTTGAAGTCGGTGCAGAATAACAAGGAGCTGCCGGCTTCAGGCGGCGTCAACAACGGCGTGCCATGCAGGCTGTGAAACACAAAGAAGTTCGGCGGCAGCAGGGACTCTTCGTTGGTTTGGTAGGTCCAGGCCAGTTCCAGCTCAGCCACGTTGTCGCGGTCGATTTGGTCGTGCGCCGAGTAGCGCATGCCGCCGACATCGCCGCCGTAGGAAATCCAGTCATGGGTCGGCTCAGATGCCGAGCAGCCGGCCAGGACGGCCAGCGGCAGCAGGGTCAGCATCACGCGGACTTGGTGCATCTTGTTGTTCCTCCGGGACGGCTCCGAGTATAAGAGCCCCGGCCAGCGACCGCGCAGCGGCTACCCCTTCCGTTTCCTGCGCGGACGCGTGAGAATGTGAAAAATATCGGGTCAGAACCAGTCTTTCAGAATAAGGAGAACAGTCGTGCTGCTGTATTCGTTCACCATCACCCCGAATAACCGCAAAGTCGAAGCCTTTGTCAGGCACTACGATCTCGACGTCGATATCCACCACATCAGTTTCAAGGACAACGAGCAAAAATCGCCGGACTTTCTGGCTATCAACCCAATGGGCCGGGTGCCGGCGTTGGTCGACGGGGACCTGAAGCTGTGGGAGGGGAACGCCATCCTGACCTACCTGGCGCAGAAGTTTCCGGAAACCAACGCCTTGCCGACCGACCTTGAAGGCCGCGCCGATGCGGATCGCTGGCTGCACTGGCAGAGCTCTCACCTGATGCCGGCGTCGGCCGCGCTCAAAACCGGTGAGGCCAAGGCCCACGACACGATCAACGAGCTACTCGGCGTGCTCGACGGACAGCTCGACGGCAAGGATTGGGTGCTCGGCGAGCTGAGCGTCGTCGATTTTGCGATCGCGTCCTATTTGATAACCAAGCTGATGCAGAAACTCGACTACTCCCCGTTTCCGAACGTGGCCGCTTGGCGCAGCCGGGTGGTTGCGCTGGACGGCTACGTCGCCACCCAGGTCGGCCCGCCACGCACCTGAGAACCCAAAGATAGGGGTCGAGTCGTTTCCGATCCGTTGACAGTCAAGTTCTAGGAAAAAATCGGGTCGGCCCCGGATGTTTCCGGAGGTAAACAAAATGACATCAAGTCTCCAATTCCGTCTTACCGTCGTCGCGATCATCGTGGCGGTGTTCCTCACCCTGGTCGCGCTGATCTGGTCTCCGCTGGCCGCCGCCGACGGGGAGTTTTCCAGACTCACCGCTGAACAGACCGCCAAGGCCAAACGCGCACTACAGTTTCTCGACGAGATGGAAGCGCTGTATTTCGGTACCGTCGCGAAATTGAACGGCAATGATGAAATCGAGTCGGTCGATATCAACGACGAGTTCGCGCTGCGCAACGTCAAGGTCATGCGCGGGCCGGTGGTCGAAAAAGCCGGGCGCATGCGCACCCACACGCTCAAGCCCAAGGCCGACTTCCAGGACGAGCGGCTGTGGACCCGGTTCTTCTCAGCCGACGTGCACCCGAAAACACCCAAGGTCGGCATGCTGCACGCGGCGATCACGATGCATTTCGACGCCGACGGTGGCAGCGCCGTGGCCGGCTGGGTCGACATCTTGCCCGCCGCCACATCCCCGGAAGACCTGGACCACTTAAAAGCCGTTGCCGATGAGATCTTCGCCAAGTACGGTAAAGATGCGGCCCGGCACCGGAGGATGAGCATCGAGGGCACCGAAGGCGAGGGCATGCGAAGGCGGGAACCGGCTGGCGTTGGCGGCAGTTTTTACGGCCGCGACCTGATGCCGTGGACCGAGGAAAACTTTGCTTTCATGACCGAGATGTACCGCGAGTTTTTTCGCGCCTATTTGAACCTGATCGACCAGCGGCAGAACGATCCGGTCACGGCTGAGGACCTGGCCAAACAGGATTACCAGCGCCGCAACTGGTGGGAAGACCGCTGGTACTCGGATCCCTACACTCGCAACGTCGTGCCGATGGATGTCTGGGCGCTCAGCACCTTGCCGCCGGAGGTCAAGTTTTAGGCATCCATGCGTAGCTGAACCAATCGAGACCCCAGGAGTTGTTATGAATTTGTCTCCACAACAACAAGAAATGTGTGAAACGAGTCAATGGGATTTCTCGGATCTATCTGCGCTGTTCCTGAATTGCACGCTGAAGCGTTCACCGGAGTTATCGCATACGCAGGGACTCATCGATATTGCGACGGCCATCATGCAGGCCAACGGCGTTGCTACCGAAGTGCTGCGGCCCGTCAACCACGCCATCGCCTACGGGGTCTGGGGCGACATGACGGAGCATGGGTGGGAGCAAGACGAATGGCCGGCCATCTATGACAAAGTGAAAGCGGCCGATATCCTGGTGATCACCTCACCGATATGGTTGGGCGAGAAATCGTCCGTGTGCACCCAGACCATCGAACGCTTGTATTCGACCTCCGGCGATCTGAACGAGTCCGGACAATATGCGTACTATGGCCGGGTCGGCGGATGTCTGATCACCGGCAATGAAGACGGTGCCAAGCACTGTTCGATGAATATCCTGTATTCATTGCAGCATCTGGGTTACGTGATTCCGCCCCAGGCCGATGCCGGCTGGCTCGGCGAGGCAGGGCCGGGGCCGTCTTATCTCGACGAGGGATCCGGCGGCCCGGAAAACGATTTCACCAACCGCAACACCACGTTCATGACGTGGAATCTCCTGCATCTGGCGCGAATGATCAAGGATGCCGGCGGTATTCCGGCGCATGGCAACCAACGCGCAGCGTGGGATGCCGGCTGCAGGTTCGATTACCCTAACCCGGACTATCGGTGATCCAACGGTCGAGACTGCTCCCGATGATTAGCCCCATCTGAGCCTTATTGATCCCGACGGGGTCTGCAATGCGAGGAGCACGACTACTGATCGGCTTGGGCGTTGCCCTTCACGTGGTCTTCTTCGTCCTGATGCTTCTGGGTGTGGAACCGTTTCACACCTTCTTTTACCTGTTTGCGTGGTGGACCTTTATTCCGGTCATCGGCGCTATCAATGCCGAGCGTGCCGGCAATTCATTGATCGTCGGCCAAAGCCGGCAACTGGTGTGGGTGACCGGTTATTCGGTGGTCGTGTGGTTGTTTTTCGAAATCTGGAATTTTCGGCTGCACAACTGGTTGTACCTTGGCGTGATCGAGCTGACCTGGTTGCGCTGGCTGGCCTACACGGTTTCCTTCGCCACCGTGCTGCCGGCGATTCTCGAGCTGGATACGCTGCTCGGCAACCTGGGAATCGCCCGGCGCGTGCCCGGGCCGGCGATACGGGTTTCCGCACGGTTGCTGAACGCTTGTGTCATCGCCGGGCTGGTGATGATGACGCTGGTTGTGCTGCTGCCGCGCTACTGTTTCCCGCTGCTGTGGGTGGGGCCCGTGTTCATTCTCGATCCGCTGATCTACCGGCGCGACCGTGTCGTTTCGTTACTGGGCCAGGCCGCCCAGGGTTCCTATGCCCTTCTGCTGCGGCTCATGCTGGCGGGTCTCGTGTGCGGAGTGCTGTGGGAATTCTGGAACTACTGGTCAGGCGCGAAGTGGGTCTACGCGATACCGTTTTTCAATTTCTGGAAAGTGTTTGAGATGCCGTTGCTCGGCTACCTTGGCTTCATGCCCTTTGCGCTGCAGTGCTATCTCTTCTGGCAGCTGCTACGTCTCGTCAGGAAGGCCTATGCCGGGAGGGGATGGCGCATCTCGTTGGTCACCGCTTCGCTGGCGGCGATGTACTGCGCGTTGGTTTTCTACGGTATCGACCACTTTACCGTGATCTGGAGTTCGACATAACCGACAAAAAAACCGGCTTAGACCCGGTCTGACCACGGCCGGTTGGCCGTCCAGCGCCATGGTCGGGAGGCCGCGGCGCGGCAGTTCCGTGGCGGCGCCACAGGGTTGCCGGAGCTCAGCTCTGCGTTATGTGAACTCGCGCAACGATTTCGCCCACCGATGGGCTCAATCTCTAAAACCGCAGCCCAGTTCACTTCCGGGTGTTTCGTTTCGCCGTATAGTCGGCCCTGCAGCAGAAGGCGCGATAGAATTATGTTAATTTTTCCCAATCGCGACAATCTTCACAAGATTGTCATTCTCAACCCGAAAGGCGGTTGCGGTAAGTCGACGATCGCCACCAATCTTGCAAGTTACTACGCGCTCAACGGCGCAACTCCCGCACTGATGGATTGTGATCCGCAAGGCTCGTCAATGCGTTGGCTCGATATGCGTCCGGGGGATCGTCCCAAGATTCACGGTATACCGGCATTCAAAAATTCGATGCAAGCGACGCGATGCTGGCAACTGCGAGTTCCGCAAGGGATAACGCATCTGATCGTGGATTCGGCCGCTGCGCTCGGTCACCTCGAATTGCGCGAAGTTACGCAAGACGCCAACAGTATCCTGATTCCGGTTATGCCGTCCCCCATCGACATCCACGCGGCTTCGCGCTGTATTTCCGACCTGCTGCTGGTTGCCAAGATCGACCGCCAGGATCGCCAGCTCGCGGTAATTGCGAACAGAACCCGGGCAAACACGAAGAGCTATCAGAAACTGATGAGTTTTAATGCCAGCCTGGGTATACCCATCATCGCCGTATTGCGTGACACTCAGAATTACATTCACGCTGCGGAACAGGGACTCGGCATACATGAAATGCCGCGACACAAGGTCAAGAAAGACGTCGCCCAAATGTCAGATGTGGTGGACTGGCTCGGCACCTGGCACGAGCGTCGTCGCGATCCCACGAGTTGGCGGAGCAAACAAACGCAGGTAATCCACTTCGAGAACGCACTGCCAGCGGTCGGCTGATTGCCTGCTTTCGGCTTCGAGCAGACCTTCCACCTCATCGGCATCGTCGGCGTGATCGCCGACGCGCTGCCTGACGGCCCGTGCACCGGCTTTTTATGCAGGCGCTTTACTTTAGATGGTCAGTCAAGCGGTCTCGGCCGCTGGGATTTGCCGGGGCCATGAATTAAGATTGTCAGCAACATCATTACCCGATCAGAACAACAGGATTCTGGGAGCAGTGCCATGTACATCAATTTCTGGTATCCCATCTGCACCAGCGCGGAACTGAGCGCCAGCGAACCGGTGCCGGCCCAAG